>JAEZEY010000401.1 GCA_023432845.1 Pseudomonadota bacterium | reverse complement strand
TCACAAGGGTGAACGTCTCCCAGGCCGACTGATGTTTGGAGGCAACGAGCAGCGGCCCCTGCGGGATTTTCTCGCGCCCGCGAACCTCGATCTTCACGCCGGCAATCACGCGCAGCAGCCACAGATTGATCCGGCCCCAGAGACGGGCGACTTCGACGATGCCCCAGAACGGCATGAAGAACGTCGGCAGCGCGACGACCAGCAGGATCGCGGTGTTCAAATAGAACGCGATGTTGAAGAGAACGGAGCGGATGATCAGCACGAGCCGAGGTCCTTAAGTATTGGGATCGGGGTCGAGGCCCATGCGCACAAGCGCGAAGAGATATTTGAGATACTCGGCGACGAGGAAACGTGTCGTGCTGATGCTTTCCCACCACGGCTCGGTGCGCACCTTTTCGGAAATGACCGGATAAGGGATCAGCGTCACGTCGGGAAGCTGATGCGCGATTTCGGCCATGGCCCGCGGCATGTGCCAGTTCGATGTGACGACGATCAGCGACATGAAATTATGCTCGCGCGTCCAGCGTTTGGTCTCCAGCGCGTTGCCGAAGGTGTTTAGCGCCGAGCGGTCGAGGTCGATGCAGCAGTCGAAATATTTCGAGTAGAGCGGCGTCAGGCGCGCAATCTCGCTCGCCGAGGTGGCGCGATGGACGCCGGTGATGAGCAGGCGCTTACCGCGTTCGGAGGCCAGAAGCTCGATCGCGTCCGGAATACGGGCGGCGGCGCCCGTCAAGGCGACGATGCCGTCGGCATTGCGGTTCAGGGTCACCTCGCTGTCCGCGATCTTGGCAGCGAACCAGAAAAAGCCGCCGGTCAGCGCGAGCGCGCCGACGATCGCGACGGTCACGGTCAGAAAGCCGATCCAGCGGACAAAGCCAGCGAACATTGCGTCTCGAAGTCCATTCAAGCCGGGGACGGCATAGCACTATGGTGCGGCGCAATCTACGCGCAAAACCGGCGTGAATTCCCCTTGAACCTAGTCAATTGCCTCGAGGGTTCGGTTGACGGTGTGCCGCGATGTCAACGCGGTGACGACGGCGCTGAGCACGATCTGGGCGAGCACGGCGAGATAGCCGAGAAATCCCAGTGAGAAAGAGCCGAACAATGCCGCGCTCTGATCGCCGCCGGCGGTGCCGGCGGTGAAGTGGCCGATCAGCGCGGCGAGCGCGAACAGCAGTACCGCTGCGCCGCCGCCAATGAGGCCGCCCTGCAGGCCCATGACGAGGAAGTGGCGCTGGAAGTTGCCGGCGATGAAATTGTTCTTGGCGCCGACCAGATGCAGCACCTCGATGACGTTCCGGTTCGTCGCCATGGCGCCCCGCGTCGCGAAGGTCACGGACAGCACGGTGGCCGCCAGCATGAGGACGAGGATGACGATGCCACCTGCGACGACCGTGCCCGCCATGGCACGCATGCGTTCGATCCAGCCGCGGTGATCGTCGAGCGTTGCGCCCGGCGCCTGGTCGATCAGCAGCCGATTGAGCCGTGCCATGTCGACGGTCTCTCCGGAGGCGAGCCGCACCACGATCAGCCGCGGCACCGGCAGATCGCCCAGGGTCAGCCCGGCGCCGAGCCAGGGCTCGAGCAATTTCGAGGATTCCTCCTTCGAGAACACGCGCACATCGCCGACGCCGGGGAAGGCGCGTGCGATCGCCGCCGCCTTGGTCACCGTCGCATCGGTATCGCGGCCGGGTGCCGGCACCACCTGAATGGTCACCTCGCGCGCTACATCCGCCTGCCATTCGCTCGCCGCCTGGCCGACCAGGATGACGGCGCCGGTCGTGAGCGAGGCCAAAAACGTCATGATGGCGACGACCGCGATCAGCGCGCGGCCCGCAATCGAGTTGCGCGGCACCAGCGGCGTCTCGAAACGCGGCCGCGCGAACACCGCAAAGCGCGGCGTCGTAGTCGTCTCCGCATTGGTGTCGTCAGCGACCGCCATGAGCCATCAATCGTAAATGTGCAGCCGGCCGTCGTGCAGCACGAGGCGGCGAGCGTCGTATTGATCCATCAGGGCGATGTCATGCGTCGCGATGACCACCGACGTGCCCGATTTGTTGAGCTCGATGAACAACCGCAGCAGGCGCTGCGCCAGCGGCGGATCAACATTGCCGGTCGGCTCGTCGGCGAGCAGCAACTGCGGCCGCGCGATCACGGCACGGGCGATGGCGGCGCGCTGCTTCTCGCCGCCCGACAGGACCGGCGGCAGCGCCCACATGCGATCGCCTAGATCGACCCAGTTGAGAAGCTCGATCACCTCGTCGCGGTAGCTCTCCTCAGGGCGGCCCATCACGCGTAGCGGCAGCGCCACATTCTCGTAGGTCGTCATGTGATCGAGCAGCCGGAAATCCTGAAACACGATGCCGATGCGCCGGCGCAGGGTCGCCACCGCATCCTTGGACAATGTCGCGACATCGTGGCCGAACTGCGTGATGAGGCCGCGGGTCGGCCGCAGCGACAGGAACAGCAGCTTCAGGAGCGAGGTCTTGCCGGCCCCGGAGGGCCCGGTCAGGAACTGGAAGGAGTGCGGCTCGATGCGGAAGGTGAGGTCGCGCAGCACCTCGGGCCCGAGCCCGTAGCGCAATCCCACATTTTCGAATCGGACCACGCCGGCCTCCGCTTCTTCTTGTCGCGAGCCTTTTGATTTCGGCCCGAAAACCATGCGCCCGGCCTTGAAGCCCCCAAAGGCCGGTCACGTTCCGATAATTCTCACGTTTTACAGGAGAATCAGCGCGCCGCCATAGGCCGCTCCGGGCCGTTTCGCGGCTCCGAAATCCATGCCCCGCGGCAATGCATGGTTTCCTGTCCATTAACGGTCGGCTGCTAGGGTCGAAACTGCAAGAAACGCCGCAGAACCAATGTTGATTGTCTGTCCGACCTGCGCAACGTCCTACATGATCGACCCGGCCACGGTGGGCCCGTCCGGGCGTGCGGTGCGCTGCGCGCGTTGCAAGGCGACCTGGTTCGCCAGCCCGACCCGGCCAGCCGAGCCGCCGAGCGTGTCGGCCTTCGTCGACAGCGTCATCGCCGAGGCCGAAGCCGAGACGACCAAGAGCCCCGCGCCGCCGACTTTCGAGGAAACCGTCGACGCACCCCCGGCCTCGCCCGCCGGTCTGCCGCGCGCTGAATCGCCTTTCACCGAACCGCCGCCGAGCGAACCCGCAGCGCCGGATCCGGCCTTCGGCTACAGCCCCGAGACGCCCTTCCCCGCGCAATCCGCGACCGACACCATCGACATCACCGACGCGCCCCCACTCGCGCCGCGTCATGACGACTCCTACAACGACGGCGGCAATGCCTTCTTTAGCGGCCCGGCGCCGCAGGACGCCGAAGACGGCGCCAGCTTCATCGCGCGCCGCACCCGCCTGAAAGCCAAGCTGAAGAAGGACGGCCGCAAGTCGCGCTGGGTCATCGCTATCCTGGTGCTGTTTGCCTTCAACATCGCGCTGATCGGCGGGCGCAGTGAAGTCGTGCGCTACCTGCCGCAGACCGCATCGCTGTTCGCGGCGATCGGTTTGCCGGTCAATCTGCGCAATCTCGAGTTCGACGGCATCACGATCTCGAAGGAAACGCAGGACGGCGTCTCGATACTGATCATCGAAGGCCGCATCGTGAATTCGTCGCGCAAGGCCGTCGACGTGCCGCGCCTGCGCTTTGCCGCGCGCACCGCAACTGGCCAGGAAGTCTACACCTGGACCATGCAGCCGCCGCGTTCGCTGCTCGGCCCCGGCGACAGCGTAACTTTCACCAGCCGCCTGGCGGCGCCGCCGGCCAATGCCGCCGATATTCTGGTGCGCTTCTTCACGGCTCAGGATGCCGCCGGCGGCGCGTGAAGTAGGCAACTGAATCTCGTTCAAACTGAATCTCGTTCAATCGGGCCGCTTGCTTTCTTATCC
>JAEZEY010000400.1 GCA_023432845.1 Pseudomonadota bacterium | reverse complement strand
CGGTGACATTGCCCGGCGGCATGGCGCTGGAATGCCCGGCCTGCAACGCGATCAATTTGGCATGTAGGCGGATCGCCTCGGCGGTGTCGAGATGAACGGCCTTGGGCGCCTCGCCAATGCCGGTCCACACGGGCTCGGCGGTGTGGCACATGCTGCAGCGGGACATGACGATCTCATTCACGGCCGCGAACTTCGGCGTCTCCGGCAGTGTGCCGGTCTTTCCGTCCTTCGGGCCGCTGGTCGAGAGCCACAGTACCAGAATCATGGCGAAGGCGGCGACGAACCAGGTCCACCACGGCGACGGCTTGCCCTCGTGCCGCGCATTGAAAAAGTGCCGGATCACCGGGCCGACCACCAGCACGATGGCCACGATCAGCCAGTTGTTTTTGGTCGCGAACAGCAGCGGATAGTGATTGCTGAGCATCAGGAACACGACCGGCAGCGTCAAATAGTTGTTGTGCACCGACCGCTGCTTGCCGCGTTCGCCCCACACCGGGTTCGGCTTTTCGCCGGCCATCAGCGCCGCGACGGTCCTGCGCTGGTTCGGCATGATGACGGCGAACACGTTCGCCACCATGATGGTGCCGATCAGCGCGCCGATCTGGGTGAAGGCGCCGCGGCCGCTGAACACATGCGTGAAGCCATAGGTCAGCGCGACGAGATAGACATAGCCGACCAGCGCCAGCGCCACCTCGTGCTTGCCGAGCGGCGAACGGCACAAGGCCTCATAGACGAGCCAGCTCGCCAATAGACTGAAGAATGCGATCGCCGCCGCCATCGGCGCGCTCATGTTGAGCACCGATTTGTCGATCAGGAAGAGGTCGGCCTGCATGTAATAGACTAGCACCAGCAGCGCGAAGCCGGACAGCCAGGTCGTATAGGCTTCCCATTTAAACCAGGTCAGTTCGTCCGGCATGTTCTTCGGCGCCACCAGAAACTTGATCATCTGGTAGAAGCCGCCGCCGTGAATCTGCCAGGCGTCGCCCTTGACGCCGTCGGGCAGGCCCTCGCGCTTCTTCAGGCTGAGGTCGAGGTGAATGAAATAGAATGACGAGCCGATCCAGGCGATCCCGGCGACGACGTGCAGCCAGCGCACCGTGGCGCTCACCAGTTCGGAAACGACGAGAGTGAAGTCCAAGCAGCGGCCCCCATGAGCGCATCACGAACGCCCGGCGGGGCACCATGGCAGATGGTGCGCCCGTTGTTCAAGAGAGCCTGTGATCGAGGCTATTCCACGCGATAGAAGGCTGCGGCGTCGTCGCTGAAGGCTTTGCGCTGGTCGGCGGCGATGTAGAACATGTGGCCGCCGCGATAGAGCTTGAACTGGACGCGGCCGGGCGGCCCGATCGGCGGCAAGTGGTCGAGCACATAGCGCGACATGCCGTAGGGCGTGACCATGTCGGCATAGCCGTGCACCACCATCAGGCGGAATGACGGGCTGAACGCCAGCAGAGTGCGGATGTCGTCGTCGGACGTGGCGGCGAACCGGCCGCCGCGGCCCCAGTCCCACTTTCCGGCAATGTCATTGGCCAGCAGCGTGTAGGTCATCTCGGTCGTGAAGCCGAGCTCATTGCGCGCGTAGTCGGCAAATCCGCCGCCATAGGCGCGCGATACGCCGTCGAGAATGGGGTCGGGACTGCGCGCGGCGCGGCGCTCCGGGTTCGGATCGTCCACGGCATAATCGGCGTCGTAGCGGCTGACGATCTTGCCGGCGCGAATGGTCTTGACGAAATCGTTGATGAAACCGCGCGAGCTTGCAATCGTGGCTTCCGGCACGCCGGACATCGCCGCGACACGCGCATAGAACGCTTTGGCAGCATCGCCCTCAGGCCTTTTGCCGGCGAGCGTCACCAGATAGTCGGTCATGGCGAACTTTTCCGCTTCGGCCTGCGCCTGCGGCGTGAAGGCCTTCTTGCGCTCCAGTTCGGCGGCGGCGAGCGACGGCAATTGCAAAGCGGCGCGCAGCGCCGAGGTGTCGTCGCCGAAAGTGAGCCAGCCCTCGAGCAAAGGCGAGACGAGAACGAGCCCGCTCACCGCGAGGCCCTGTTCGCGGAGCAGCGCCCTTGCCGTCTTCACCGCGCGGAAACCGCCATAGCTTTCGCCGAGCAAATATTTCGGCGAGGCGCCGCGGTTGTTGCGCGCGACATAGAGCGCGATTGCTTTCGCCATGGCGTCGGCGTCGCTGCTCACGCCCCAGAAGTTCTTGGCGTTGTCGCTCTTCGCGGCGCGGCTCCAGCCGGTGCCGACCGGATCGATCAGGACGAGATCGGTGAAGGCCAGCCAGGTGGCCGGATTGTCGCGCAATTCGGCGCGCGCGGCGTCATGGCCGTCGGGGCCGAGTTCGAGAATGCGCGGGCCGACCACGCCCATATGCAGATAGGCGGAGGCGGCGCCCGGCCCGCCATTGAAGGCGAAGGTCAGCGGCCGATTCGGGCCGCCATTCTTGGCAACGTAAGCGGTGTAATACACCGCCGCGCTCTGGCTGCCGGACTGGTCATAGAACGGCAGGGTGCCCGCGGTCGCGGTGTAGTCGATCTTGCCTTGCGGCGTCGCGATGGAACGCTGGATGACGGCATCGGCCGGCAGCAGCTTGAGAATGCCGCCGGCGGCCTCGCGGCGCTCGGGCGGCTTGCTGGCCTCGGCGGCAGGCTGCGCCAGCGCGCTCGAAACGCCGATCAGCAGGGCGAGCGCGAAGGCGAGGGGGGTCGCTTTGCTCATGGTCGGCCGGCGCTCCATGCTGTCCGCGCGCGCGGCGCGATATCCCCCGGAAACGAAATGTCCCGGCGCGAGGGCCGGGACATTTAGAGAGACTAACGGCGGCGGAAATTCGGCCGGCGCTGCGCCGGCGCCGATGTCGGCGCGTCGCCCTTGTGCCGGAAACTGATGCGGCCGCGCTGCAGATCGTAGGGCGACATTTCCACGATCACCCGGTCGCCGACACCGGTGCGGATGCGGAATTTGCGCATCTTGCCGGCGGTGTAGGCCAGCACTTCGTGCTCGTTATCAAGCTTCACCCGGAAATTGCCGTCCGGCAACACTTCGGTCACCGTCCCGTCGAACTCCAGCATTTCTTCTTTCGGCATCCAAATCCTCTCCCGGTGGGGCCGCGCCCTCTAACGGGCGGGGCTACCTTTATCCGAAAAACCGATCCCTCCCCAAGGCCGTTTTCGGCCTTTGGGGAGGTAATTCAGTCGGTATTTAGCGCGGCGCGTGGCTGCGCGGCCGGTTCGGCCCCCGCTGCATGAACTTCATGCCGCCGATGGCCTCGCCACCGCCATGACCGCCGGCCGCTGCCGCCGGACGGCTGCTATTGCGGTGGCCGTTCTGGTGGCCGCCATTGGCGTTGCCGCCATGGCCCTGGGCGCGCTGCGGGCGCTGCTCGCCGTGACCTTGACCCTGACCACCGTGACCGCCGTTGCGACCACGGTTCTGGCCGTTGCCGCCGCGGCGGTTGCCACCGGCATTGCGGCCATTGGCGTGATGATGCGGCGCCGGCTCGGAGCGACCGGCGGAGCGGCCAGTGCGCTTGTCCTCGGACGGGATCTTGATGCGGATCGTGCGCTCGATGTCGCGCAGGAAGCCGTTCTCTTCATGATCGCAGAACGAGATGGCGACGCCGTCGCGGCCGGCGCGCGCGGTGCGGCCGATGCGATGCACATAGGATTCCGGAATGTTCGGCAGGTCGTAATTGACGACATGCGTGATGCCGTCGACGTCGATGCCGCGCGCGGCGATATCGGTCGCGATCAGGATACGCAACGAGCCGTCACGGAACTGGGCGAGCACGCGCTCGCGCTGGTTCTGCGACTTGTTGCCGTGGATCGCCGCCGAAGGCAGGCCGGCGGTTTCGAGCTGACGTACGACCTTGTCGGCGCCGTGCTTGGTGCGGGTAAACACCAGCACGCGGTCGATGGTCTCGGACTTGATGACCTCGACCAGCAGGCCTGGCTTCGATGCCTTTTCGGTGAGGATCACGCGCTGCGCGATGCGTTCGACGGTGGTCGATTCCGGCGTCACCGATACGCGCTCCGGACTCTTGAGCATCGATTCGGCGAGCTGGGTGATTTCCTTCGGCATGGTGGCCGAGAAGAACAGCGTCTGCCGCTTCTGCGGCAGCATCGACACGATTTTCTTGATGTCGCGGATGAAGCCCATGTCGAGCATGCGATCGGCTTCGTCGAGCACCAGAATTTCGACCTGATCGAGCGCCACTGAGCGCTGCTGGACGAGGTCGAGCAGACGGCCCGGCGTCGCTACGAGCACTTCGGCGCCGCGCGCCATGCCGCGGGACTGCCGGTTGATCGGCACGCCGCCGATGGCGAGTTCGACTGTGAGCGGGCGGATGTGCCGGCCATAGGTGCGGAAGCTGTCGGCGATCTGCCCGGACAGTTCGCGCGTCGGCGACAAGACCAGCACGCGCGCGGCCTTCTGCATCGGGCGCATGCGGTTGTTGACGATGTGGTTGAGGATCGGCAGCGCGAACGAGGCGGTCTTGCCGGTCCCGGTCTGGGCGATGCCGACGATGTCGCGGCCCTTCATGGCGGCGGGGATCGTCTGGGCCTGGATCGGGGTGGGGG
>JAEZEY010000382.1 GCA_023432845.1 Pseudomonadota bacterium | reverse complement strand
GGGTTACCTTTACTGTCACCGTCGCTTGATTGCTGTTGGCCGAACCGTCCGACACGACAACCGTAATTGTACGATCGGCGTTGCCGGGATCGTCACCCGTGTTGGAAAACAGAATCTGGGCGAGCGCCGTCTGGTAATCAGCCAGTGTTGCTTCGCCGGTCAACGTCAGGATGCCGGTGTCTGCGTTATAGCTGGACGCGTCAATACCGGACGGCAGCGACCCGCTCACCGACAACAGATCGTCGGCCTGCGCGTTGGTCAGCGTGATCGTGGCCGACTGCAAGGTCGTGTCGTCGGGATCCCGGATCGCAACCCCGAGCGGTGCGATAGACACCGGCGCTCCGCCTTCCGTGTATGTCGACGAGGCCGAATACTCGATCCGCACATTGTCGATGAAGAACAGGTCCTCATCATTGACATGGTCGCCGATCGAGAAACGAATTGTCGTCGCAGGCGAAATGTAACCGGAAATATCCAGGCTGAACTGCTGGTAGTCGGCATCGACGTACGTTCCGCCGACCCCACCAATCTCTCCGATTTTTGAAAAAGCTGAGCCATTGGTCGATGCAAGGATCTCCACGACAGCGTCACTATCACTGGATTCGATCTGGCGGCGATAGTCGAAGATCAGCTTCGCGGAGGATGCCACGCTGAGATCGGCGGTGCGCTGGATCGTATCGGCCGCGGCGGTTTCGCCATCGTCATCGCTCAGCACAAGACGATAGCCGCTACCGGAGACCGATGGGTCGCTTCCAATCCGGATTTCGCCCGTGGCCGGGCTGTTGTCGTCGCCCTCCTCCACCCAGCTGCTCGTCCAGTTGGCGGTGCCTGAATTGAGACTATAGGACTGCGTGTCGAACCGATCCTCGACGAAAGCGCCCAGAAGAAGCGACGGCGCATCGTTGACGGTATCCATGTTCACCGTCACGGCGACGACATTGCTCTGCGAATGCTGCGCGGCGCCGTCATTGACCTGGAACGTGATGGTCCGCGCATTGCCGGACGGATCCTCGCTCGTGTGCTGGTAGGTCACCGAGCGCAGCACCGCCTGGTAGTCGGCAAGGCTGGCATCGCCCGACAGCGTCAGAGTGCCGGCATCGTAGCTGCCGGTGATGTTGCCCCGGGGGGTGAAGCTCAGAACGTCGCCGGCCTGGAAGCCGCCGGCGATCTTTACCGTGGCGCTCGCCAGTGTCGCGCTGTCGACGTCCGACAATGTGAGCGAGGATGCCACGTAAGCGGGCGAGCCGTTCTCGGTGTAGCCAGGCGGCGTGCCCGGCGCAAAGCCGTTGTCGAGGTCCCACTGCCGCACCGACGCCGCCGAAGACCCCTCACCGCCGTCGTAATACGGCCGCGTCAGCTGGTCGGGATCGACGCTGCTGACCAGAACTGTCAGTTCGTCTCGCAGCGAAGGATTGCTGCCGAAGCGGCTCTGCAACGGCCCCGAACCCAGATTGCCCAAGAGGTTGTCGTGCAGCGACTGCACACGATCCGGCGTGCCGTTGACGTTGACGTCCGCCGTGTACTTGGCCGTGATGTTCACCAGCGGCGCGCCACCGGCCTTGACATGCTTGGCGTACTCGACACCCAGCCGCACGAACGCCTCGTTGATTTCGATCTCGTGCGGTCCGTGCGACACATAGCGGTCGTCCAGATAGTCCCACACCACCGTCATCGCGGTGGCGGTATCGACGTTGAGTTGGTCCTGAACCGTCTCCAGCGCCGCAATCACGCCCCCCGGAGCCGTCAGCAGACCTTCCAGCGCTAACGTCACCGCAGGCCAGCCGGGCTGTTCGGTCAATGCCGTCCCGGGCTCAAGGTTGCCACTCGGGACCGCCCCCACGATCTGCGGCAGGTCAACCGTCGCCGAACCGACGATCACCGGCGCATCGTTCACCGGCGTCACATTCACGCTCACGGCGACGACATTGCTGTCCGCATGCTGCGCGGCGCCGTCATCGACCTGGAACGTGATGGTCCGCGCATCGCCGGACGGATTGTCGCTGGTGTTCTCATAGGTCACCGAGCGCAGCACCGCCTGATAGTTGGCAAGGCTCGCCGTTCCGGACAGCGTCAGGATGCCGGTCTGCGCATTGTAGCTGCCGGTGATGCCGCCCTGCGCCGTGAAGTCCAGCACCTCACCCGGCTGGACCCCGGCGATCTTGACCGTGGCACCGGCGAGCGTCGTGCTGTCGACGTCCGACAGAGTGAGCGCCGCATTGACGACAGCGGGTGCGCCGTTCTCGGTGAAGACCGCCGGCGCAAAGCCGTTGGCCACATCCCAGGCTTGCACCGCCGCTGCCGCCGCCCCATGCGTCTCACCGCCGTCGTAATACGGCCGCGTCACCAGGTCGGGATCGACGGCATTGATCAGCGCCGTCAGTTCCGCCAGCAATGCCTGATTGCCGCCGTAGCGCTGATCGAGCGCCGCCAGGCCCAGATTGCCCAAGAGGTTGTCGTGCAGCGACTGCACACGATCCGGCGCCGTGCCATTGTCGGCGCCGTCCGCCGTGTAGTTGGCCGTGATGTTCGTCAGCGGCGCGCCGCCGTCCTTCACATACCTGGCGTATTCGACGCCCAGACGCGTGAAGGCTTCGTTGATTTCGATTTCATTCGGACCGTTCGACACATAGAGGTCGTCCAGATAGTCCCACACCACCGTCATCGCCGTCGCGGTATCGACGCCGAGTTCCTCGCGAACCGTCGCCAGCACGTCCGTGACGCTCCCCGGAGCCGTCAGCAGACCCTCCAGCGCGTCCTGAACGGCGGGGCTGTCATCGATCTGCGCCTGCAGCGCGGCATCGGGCTCAAGCTGACCGCCCGGCCCGGCCGCATCGATCTGCGGCAGGTCGACCGTCGCCGAACCCACGATCACCGGCGCATCGTTCACCGGCGTCACGTTCAGAACGACCGCGGTCGTGGTCGGGGCGGAATTGCCGTCGGTTTTGGTGATGCTGAGGACAGCGGCGCCGTTGTAGTCCTGCGCCGGCGTATAAGTGAGGCCATTCAGGGCCGCCGCGATCGCCGCGGGCGAACCGCTGAAGGTCAAGGTGCCGTCGCTCGCGCCGTCACCGACACTGAACGACAATCCAGTGACGCTACCGAGGCTGAGCACACCGTTCGTTACCGACAAGGTGACAGTCAGGACCGAACTGTCATTGTCGACGATCGATATGGACCTCGGGCCGTTGAAGACAACCGATGTGTCTTCCGCGGTGGTCGCCGACAGGGGTGCGAACGTGACCGGCGGCAGGTTGACCGGAATCGTGACCGGAATCTGCGTCGGGGGCGCTTCCGGATCATTCAGGTTCGTCTCGATGACGGCATGCGTCGGCGGCGAAGTGATGCCGTTGTCGCCCTCATTGTTGTCCTGGAACAGCGTGATCTTGACGTTGTCGCCGCCCGGAATCTGGGTGTGCGGACCGTTCTGCGGCGATTGCGGATTGGGGCTCTGCTGTTGCTGCTGGAAGAACTGCTGCAGAAGTTGATCGCCAACCGCCTTGATGTTGACGATCTGCTGCAGCGCCTGGAGTTCGGCGGCCAGCTGCGCCGGCGACTTCTGGATCTCGTCGGCGATCACCTCGAGCGGCCCCACCGGGCGCACCACGATGAGCGGGCCGTCCTGCACGACGTTAGCGATGATCTGGCCCTGCTGGTTGATGATCACCGCACCGGTCGCGCTCTGCGACACGTAGAACTGCACCGTGCCATCGCTTGCGGTGGTGACGCCGCCGACCGTGCCGCGGATGCCCATGGTCGCCACCGGCGTGCCGATGCTCATGTTGCCGGTATGCGCGATTTCGCCGGAAATGAACGTCAGCGAGCCCTGCACCAAATCGAGCAGCTGCGAGTTGCCGGTGTTGCTCGGCGAATAGATGAATTCGCTGACGACGATGCGCGTATTGGCGGTCAGGTTGAGCGTCGAGCCGTCGTTGAAGGTGACGGCCATCGTGCCGCCCGCCGTCTGCAGCACGTCAGCGCGCAGCACGGGATCGCCGGGCTGTACCGTTACCGGAACGCCATTGCGCAGGATTGTTGAATCGGGGCTGGCGGTGACGACGCGGCCGACCGCGTCGCTTGCAGCCGGAGCCGGCGGCGTGGCTTGGGCATATTGATGCGGCGCGACCGACTTCGTCAGCGCTTCGACCAGATCGGGCGACAGGCGCGCGCCTTCGCTCGACATCAGCGCGGCGCGTTCGCCGGCGCCGAAGTAATCACGGACAATGGCGCGGTCGCCGTTGTAGCCGTCGATGTGAAGATCGTTGCCGCTGCGGGTGAAGTCCGAATTGAACAGCAGGTGCGCATCGGCGATTGTGGCGGCCGCGCCATGCGCGCCATGTTCCACCGAAACGAGCGCCGGTGCCTTCTGCTCGCCGAAGTCGGCAAACGAGAAGCCCTGCGCGTCGAAC
This sequence comes from Pseudomonadota bacterium, assembly GCA_023432845.1. GTDB lineage: Bacteria > Pseudomonadota > Alphaproteobacteria > Rhizobiales > Xanthobacteraceae > Pseudolabrys. Next base: position 687 of record JAEZEY010000382.1, on the reverse strand, counting down.
TCATCCGTTTCGCGTAGCATGTTCGCGATGCCCCCCACTGGCCACAAAAGAGCCAAGTACCGGCACGCTCCCGCTTCTGATCTCCAGCATGGAGGGGCGAGACGCCGCCGATTCAAGTTCCTTAAGAAAGTGTTTATACTCTTATCCGGTAAAAATCGCCGAGAAAATCCTGAAAATCGCGGAAATATCATTAATTGTGCGGGCAAACGGCCCGATTTGGAAAATCGACGAAAAAAGAGCTGCGAAACCCGCCGAACTGCAACTTTTCGATGCATTTCCGCGGCCGCCGCAGAAGGGAGCCGCCGCCGCGATCGTCGCATCCGCTGCCAGACAGAGCCGACGGCACTACTGATGGCGGCCATTCCCAGACTGGCACAGGAGCTCAGAAACCGAGCGGCATGCCGCCGCCGTTCTGTCAAGGACCCAGGTCACATTCGCAGCAACGATGTTGCGGCACACTGGCCGGTACGGCCATGAATCTCGCGGCCCTCCGGCGATCCGCTAGGATGCATCGCGAACGATTCCAAGAAACGGCCGAAGGGCGGCGAACTCCATGCGCTTACGATTCTGGGGAGTGAGGGGCAGCATCGCCTGCCCGGGCGCCGACACCATCCGCTACGGAGGCAACACGCCCTGCATCGAGGTCCACTGCGGCGACCACGTGCTGATCTTCGACGCCGGCACCGG
>JAEZEY010000370.1 GCA_023432845.1 Pseudomonadota bacterium | reverse complement strand
AAATCCGCGGGCCTCGCCGCCGGCGCGTGACCCGGTAATCTCGACAACACAAACCCTGCCCCCTAAGCGGGATGGCCGGGTTACAAGAGCGTTCACGCCCGTCTTCGTCGGGCTATGCCCGGCCATGACAGCTAATCCACCTTCGCCGGACCGAACAGCTGCTGCGCATTGCCGAAGGCGATGCGCTGGGCCTGATCGCGCGGCAACTGCTTCAGCCATGAACGATACTCATTCATGGTGTCGTCGTATGAGGCCCAGCGCTCGTTGATCCAGGTGTCGGAGCCGAGCAGGAAGCGGTCCGGGTAGCGCGCGAACAGGTCGCGCCATTCGCCCGTCAGCGCACGCCCGGGCCCGGTGATGCCGCCGCGATAGGACAGTTCGCCCCAAAGCATCGGATACTTCTCGAACAGTTCGGCGACGCGCGCCGGCGAGGTCGAGAACCCGGTATGCGCCCAGATGATTTTCGCCTTCGGGTTATGCTCAAAGAGAATCAGCAGCGCTTCTTCGTCAGCATGCGCATGCAGATAGAGATCGTTGGCGACGGCGAAATCGACGATCCGCTTCACGATCGGATTCCAGGCCGCCTTGCCGTAAAGATGGAATTCGCCGATGCCGCGATAATAGTCGCGCTTGAACTCGCTCTCGATGAGCTCGATGCTGAGCGGGTCGCTGAACCAGGTCTGGATGTCGGCGCGCACGCGATAAGGCCGGATGAACGGCACCACCCACAGGCCGGGCGCTTTTCCGTCCTTTTGCGCATCCACCAATTGATGCGTGCCCTTGTTGGGCCGGCTGGTGGCGAGCACGCCCTTGACGTTGTTGCAGCCGAACACCTCGATCACCTTGTCGAGGGAAAGAAACGGATTGGGCTCCTGGTTGTAGTGCATGTGGGCGTCGAAGAGCGGCATCGTCGCCGCTTCGCTCGCCTCACCTTGAGCGACGCTCTGCACCTGGGCGCGGCCGGGCCAGCTCATCAGAACCAGCGCGGCGAGCCCAAGAGCCGCCAGAAATATCAGCCGTTCGAACCGCATGGACCTCCCCTCCACGGGGCGATCCTAGCCTGAGGCAATCCGACGCGTGATCACTTCTTCGGCAGGTCGATCCTGATGCTCAATTCCTTGAGCTGCTTCGGCGTCACTTCCGCTGGCGCGCCCATCATCAGGTCTTCGGCCTTCTGGTTCATCGGGAACAGCACGACCTCGCGCAGGTTCTCTTCGCCGGCCAGCAGCATGACGATGCGGTCGATGCCGGGGGCGATGCCGCCATGCGGCGGCGCGCCAAGACGGAAGGCGCTCAGCATGCCGCCGAACTTCTCCTCCAGCACTTCCTTCGGGTAGCCGGCGATGGCGAAGGCCTTCTCCATCACCTCGGGGCGATGGTTACGAATGGCGCCCGACGACAGCTCCGTGCCGTTGCAGACGATGTCGTACTGATAAGCCTTGATGCCGAGTATCTTGTCGGCGTCATTGGCGTCGAGCGCGAGGAATTCATCGACGCCCATTTGCGGCATCGAGAACGGATTGTGCGAGAAGTCGATCTTCTTCTCTTCCTCGTTCCATTCGAACATGGGGAAGTCGACGATCCAGCAGAATTCGAAGCGGTCTTGCGCGATCAGGTTCAGCTCCTGGCCGACTTTGGTGCGCGCGGCGCCGGCAAACTTGTAGAAGTTCTTCGGCAGGCCGGCGACGAAGAAGCACGCATCGCCAACCTTGAGACCAAGCTGGTCGGCAATCTGCTTGGTGCGCTCGGGCCCGATGTTCTTGGCGAGCGGACCGGCGCCGCCCTCCTCGCCCTCGCGCCAGAAGATATAGCCGAGGCCCGGCTGGCCTTCGCCTTGCGCCCAGGAATTCATGCGATCGGCGAAAGCGCGATTGCCGCCGCCGGGTGCCGGAATGGCCCAGACCTGCGCCTTGGAGTCACCGGCGAGAATGTTGGCGAAGATCTTGAAGCCCGAGCCGCGGAAGGCTTCGCTGACGTCCTGCATCACGATCGGGTTGCGCAGGTCGGGCTTGTCCGTGCCGTATTTCGTGACGGCTTCGGCATAAGGGATCATCGGAAACTTCGGCGTCACCGATTTGCCGTTCGCGAATTCCTCGAACACACCGCGCATCACCGGCTCGACGGCGTTGAACACGTCGTCCTGGGTGACGAAGCTCATTTCGAGATCGAGCTGATAGAACTCGCCCGGCGAGCGGTCGGCGCGCGCGTCCTCGTCGCGGAAGCACGGCGCGATCTGGAAGTAGCGGTCGAAGCCCGCCACCATGATGAGCTGCTTGAACTGCTGCGGCGCCTGCGGCAGCGCATAGAACTTGCCGGGATGAATGCGCGACGGCACCAGATAATCGCGCGCGCCTTCCGGCGACGACGCGGTCAGGATCGGCGTCTGGAATTCGAAGAAGCCGGAATCCTTCATGCGCTTGCGGATCGAGTCGATGACCTGCCCGCGTAGCATGATGTTGTTGTGCAGCTTCTCGCGGCGCAGATCGAGGAAGCGGTACTTGAGGCGGATGTCCTCCGGATAATCGGCATCGCCGAACACCGGCATCGGCAAATCGCCGGCGGCGCCGAGCACCTCGATCTCGCTGACATAGACCTCGACCTGGCCGGTCGGCAGGTCGGGGTTTTCGGTGCCTTCGGGGCGTTGGCGCGCTTTGCCGTCGACGCGGATCACCCACTCCGAGCGCAGCGTCTCAGCGAGCTTGAAGGCCTTGGAGTCCGGGTCGCACACCACCTGCGTGATGCCGTAGTGATCGCGCAGGTCAATGAACAGCACGCCGCCATGGTCGCGGATGCGGTGGCACCAGCCGGACAGGCGGATTTCCTTGCCGATGTCGCTCTCGCGCAGCGCGCCGCAGGTGTGGGAACGATAGCGATGCAATGACATTCGGGGCTGTTCCGGCAAACGATTCACGGATTGGGGTGGAGGCGGGCGAAAGACGCATGGGGGGTGGGCTTTGTCAAGATAATGGGCCGCCCAGGGCTGGTAAGCACCGGAATTTCCGCTATTTTGCCGCCACCCCTGCAATTCCGTACCTCGACAGACTCGACCCAATCTGCACACTCGGAGGCGTGGGGCGCCGGCAAATTCGGGGCCGGATATCGTCACATCCGGCCCCTGACCGCTGGCCGGCGCTTTGCTATGACTTTAATCACATTCCGCCGGTGTCCGGCGCGTCCAAATCCGTGCGTGATGAACGCACAACGCTAAGAAGGCCGTTGATGTCCCCGCTGATTGTCACCTCCGCCGAGCTCGCCACCGTCTGCGAGCGCATGGCGAAGCACGAATTCGTCACCGTCGACACCGAATTCCTCCGCGAGACCACCTACTACCCCCTGCTCTGCGTGGCGCAGATGGCGACCGACGACGAGGCCGTCGTGATCGACGCGCTGGCGCCCGGCATCGACCTTGCGCCCTTCTTTGCCCTGATGGCCAACGAGAAGGTCATCAAGGTGTTTCATGCCGCGCGGCAGGACATCGAAATCATGTGGAACATGGCCAAGACCATTCCGCATCCGATCGTCGATACGCAGGTCGCCGCCATGGTGCTCGGCTATGGCGACTCCATCTCCTACGACCAGCTCGTGCAGCGCATCACCGGCGACGTGCTCGACAAGTCGAACCGCTTCACCGACTGGACGCGCCGGCCGCTCACCGACGCGCAAGTGAGCTACGCGCTGTCCGACGTCACGCATCTGCGCTCGGTCTACGTCAAGCTCGCCGCCGATCTCGCCAAGCGCGGCCGCGCCACCTGGGTCGAGGCCGAGATGGGCGTGCTCACCTCGCCCGAGACCTATCGCATGGATCCCGAGCGCGCCTGGGAGCGGCTCAAGACCCGCGTGCGCAAGCCGAAGGAGCTTGCCGTACTGATGGAAGTCGCGGCCTGGCGTGAGCGCGAGGCGCAGACCCGCGACGTGCCGCGCTCGCGCGTGCTCAAGGACGACGTCGTCGGCGATGTCGCCACGCAGATGCCGACCACGATCGAACGGCTCGGCCAGTTGCGCTCGCTGCCCAAGGGCTTCGAGCGCTCGCGCTGGGGCGAGCAGATTATCGAGGCGGTGACACGCGGTCTGGAGCGCGATCCGAAATCGCTGCCGCGCTTCGAACGCTCGCGGCCGGCGCAGAACGGCGCGGCCATCGTCGAACTCCTCAAGGTGCTGCTGCGCATGACGTCGGAGAGCCACGGTGTCGCCGCCAAGGTGATCGCCACGGTGGACGATCTCGACCGCATCGCCGCCGACGACAATGCCGATGTGCCGGCACTGAAAGGCTGGCGGCGTGAACTGTTCGGCGACAAGGCGCTCGCCTTGAAGCACGGCAAGCTGGCGCTGGCGATCGAAAAAGGCCG
>JAEZEY010000348.1 GCA_023432845.1 Pseudomonadota bacterium | reverse complement strand
GTGCCCCGCAAGCCGCAGATGATGCGGCAATACGACCTGATCGAGCGGGTCCGCGCCTACAACCCGAACAGCGACGAAGCCCTGCTCAACCGCGCCTATGTCTACGCCATGAAGGCGCATGGCGATCAGCGCCGCGCCTCCGGCGATCCTTACTTCTCGCACCCGATCGAGGTCGCCGCGATTCTCACCGACCTCAAGCTCGATGACGCCACCATCGCCGCCGCGTTGCTGCACGACACGATCGAGGACACCGACGCCACCCGCGCCGACATCGACCAGTTGTTCGGCCCCGACATCGGCGCGCTCGTCGAGGGCCTGACCAAGCTCAAGAAGCTGGACCTCGTCACCAAGGAAGCCAAGCAGGCGGAAAACCTGCGTAAGCTTCTGCTCGCCATCGTCGATGACGTGCGCGTGCTGCTGATCAAGCTCGCCGACCGCCTGCACAATATGCGCACGCTGGAATATATGCCGGCGGCCTCGCGCCGTCGCACGGCCGAGGAGACGCTGGAAATCTATGCGCCGCTCGCCGGGCGCATGGGCATGCACGAGATGCGCGAGGAGCTCGACGACCTGGCGTTCCGGGAGCTCTATCCCGACGCCTATCAGGTGGTCACGGCGCGGCTTGATTCGGTCGCCGCGCTCAATGCGCAACTGATTTCCGAGATCGAACAGCAACTCACGCGCAAGCTCGCCGAGCGCGGCATCACCGCTACCGTTTCGGGGCGGCGCAAGCGCGCCTATTCGGTGTGGCGCAAGATGGAGCGCAAGGGCGTCGGCTTCGAGCAACTGTCCGATATCTACGGCTTCCGTGTCATCGTCGGCGACGTGACCGAATGCTATCAGGCGCTCGGCATCGTGCACACGACGTGGCCGATGGTGCCGACGCGTTTCAAGGACTACATTTCGACGCCGAAGGCCAACGACTATCGCTCGATCCACACCACGGTGATCGGGCCGGGCAAGCAGCGCGTCGAGCTGCAGATCCGCTCGAAGGAAATGCATCAGATCGCCGAATACGGCATCGCCGCGCATGCGCTCTACAAGGACGGTGTCGGCACGCCGACCGAAATGCTGTCGCGGGAATCGAGCGCCTATGCCTGGCTGCGGCGCACCATCGAGGCGCTGGCGGAAGCGTCCAATCCCGAGGAATTCCTCGAGCACACCAAGTTAGAGCTGTTCCACGACCAGGTGTTCTGCTTTACCCCGAAGGGCAAGCTGATCGCGCTGCCGCGCAAGGCGACGCCGATCGACTTTGCCTATGCTGTGCATACCGACGTCGGCAACACTGCGGTCGGCTGCAAGATCAACGGCAAGATCGCGCCGCTCACCTCGGAACTGATGAACGGCGACGAAGTGGAAATCCTCACCTCGAAGGCGCAGCTGTCGCCGCCGTCGGCCTGGGAGGTTCTGGTCGTCACGGGCAAGGCGCGCGCGGCGATCCGGCGCGCAACGCGCACCGCGGTGCGCGAGCAATATGCCGGGCTCGGGCGCCGCATCGTCGAGCGCCTGTTCCAGCGCGCCAAGATGACCTATTCGGACGACAAGCTCATCGGCGCGCTTCCGCGGCTGGCGCGCGCCTCGCTCGAAGATGTGATGGCGGCGGTCGGGCGCAGCGAACTAAAGGCCTCCGACGTCGCCCGCGCCATGTATCCCGACTACAAGGAAGAGCGCGCGGCGGCCAATGCGGCGCGGCGGCCGAAAGCCGAAAGCGGCAGCGGCTGGTTCGGCCTGCGCAAACTCACCTCAGTGAAGTTCAAGGTGCCGAACGCCACCGGGCCGGCGATCCCGATCCGCGGCATCAGCGGCGACCTGCCGATCCGCTTTGCGCCGGAGGGGGGCGCGGTGCCGGGCGACCGCATCGTCGGCATCATCTCGCCGGGCGAGGGGATCACCATCTATCCGATCCAGTCCCAGGCGCTCGCCGAATTCGAGGACAAGCCGGAGCGCTGGCTCGACGTGCGCTGGGATGCGGAAGAGTCGGTGCGGCGCTTTCCGGCGCGCATCACGGTGCAGACGGCAAACGAGCCCGGCTCGCTGGCGCAGATCGCGCAGGTGATCGCCGAACACGATGGCAATATCGACAATATCGCCATGACCCGCCGCGCGCCGGATTTCACCGATTTGCTGATCGATTTGGAGGTGTATGATCTGAAGCACCTCAACGACATCCTGTCGCAACTCAGGGCAAAGCCGATGGTCGCCAAGGCGGAGCGCGTGAATGGCTAGCCGCATGATCCCAAAAAGTGGGAACCGATTTTTGGATAAGATCATGCGGAGGGAAAGATGACTCTTCGCCTCGGCGTCAATATCGATCACGTCGCTACCATCCGCAACGCGCGCGGCGGCCGGCACCCCGATCCGGTCCGCGCGGCCAAGCTTGCGGTTGCCGCCGGCTGCGACGGCATCACTGCGCATTTGCGCGAGGACCGCCGCCACATCCGCGATGACGACATAGCGCGACTGAAAGCCGAGATCGACAAACCCTTGAATTTCGAGATGGCCGCGACCGACGAGATGGTGGCCCTGGCGCTGACGACGCAGCCGCACGCCTGCTGCCTGGTGCCGGAGAAGCGGGAGGAGCGCACCACCGAAGGCGGCCTCGATGCGGCCGGCCAGCAGGTCCATCTCAAGCCGATCATTCACAAGCTTAAGCATGCCGGAATCCGCGTGTCGCTGTTCATCGGCGCGCAGCCGGAGCAGATTGAGACGGCCGCGGCGCTTGGCGCGCCGGTGATCGAGATTCACACCGGCGCCTGGTGCGAGGCCTTGGCTGAGGGTGACAAGGAGAAGGCGCAGGCCGAGTGGCAGGCGATCGTGAAGGGCGCCGAACTTGCCGCCGGCCTCGGTCTCGAAGTGCATGCCGGCCACGGCCTCGATTACGCGACGGCCGAGGAGATCGCGGCGCTTCCGCAAATCGTCGAACTCAACATCGGCCATTTCCTGATCGGCGAGGCAGTGTTCGAAGGCCTGACCGAAACCATCAAGTTCATGCGCGCCGCCATGGACCGCGGCCGGGCCCGCGTCCGCGCATGACCCCGAAAAGTGGAAACCGGTTTTCGGATCAGGTCATGCGCAAAAAGAAAAAGCTTCGATGATCGTCGGCCTCGGCTCCGACCTGTGCGATGCGCGCCGCATCGCCAAAACCATCGAGCGCCACGGCGAGCGCTTCCTGTCGCGCATCTTCACTTCGATCGAGCGCGAGAAGGCCGACCGCCGCAAGAGCCGGGCCGAGACCTATGCCAAGCGCTTCGCCGCCAAGGAGGCCTGCGCCAAGGCGCTCGGCACCGGGATGAGCCACGGCGTGTTCTGGCGCGACATGGGAGTGGTCAACCTGCCGGGCGGCCGGCCGACTTTGCGGCTGACCGGGGGCGCGCTGAGGCGGCTCCAGGAGCTTGTACCGCCCGGCCACGAGGCTCGGATCGACCTGTCGATGACCGATGAGGGGCCGCTGGCGCAGGCCATCGTCATCATCCACGCGATTCCCGTCGCCAGCCCGGCGGACTCCCGGTAAGGCGGATAATCCGATACTTTCCAGTGGGTTACGCGCTGTTTTGAGGGATCTTCATTGCGCTGCATAAGAGCAGCGGCTACAAGATCGCCGGGGCGCTTTGCGGACTTTGATCGCGTTCGCACCAGCCAAGATCGAAAGGCGCAATGAGCGTGACATCCGGAAGCAAACGGCACGAAGGCGGCATCGGCGAAACGATCCGCGTCATCTTTCATGCGCTGATCATCGCCCTCGTGATACGCACGTTCCTGTTCCAGCCCTTCAACATCCCGTCCGGCTCGATGAAGGCGACCCTGCTGGTCGGCGACTATCTGTTCGTCTCCAAATACTCCTACGGCTACAGCAAGTACTCGCTGCCGCTGTCACTTCCGCTTTTCTCCGGGCGAATCCCCGGCGGCATGATGCCGGAGCGCGGCGACGTCGTCGTTTTCCGCCTGCCGTCGGATACCTCAACCGACTACATCAAGCGTGTCATGGGACTGCCTGGCGACAAGATCCGTGTCACCGACGGCGTCGTGTCGATCAACGGCACGCCGGTCAAGATGGATCGCATTGCCGATTTCGTCGGCGAGCCGGCCTGTCCCAATCCGTTCATCGATCGCGTCAAGCAGTGGCGCGAGACGCTGCCGAACGGCGTGTCGCACAACGTGCTCGATTGCTCGACTGATCACTCGCGCTTTCCGCAGACCACCGAAGAATATGTCGTGCCGCCCGGGTACTATTTCATGATGGGCGACAATCGCGACAACTCGACCGACAGCCGCTTCTCATCAGTCGGTTTTGTGCCGTTCGAGAATTTCATCGGCAAGGCGCAGATCATCTTCTTCTCGGTCAACGAAGGCGAACAGGCCTGGCAGTTCTGGCGATGGCCGGTCTCGGTGCGCTGGAACAGGCTGTTCACGATCGTACGATGAGCCGCAAGGTCAAAGACCGCTCCGGGCTCGAGGCGAGGATCGGCTACAGCTTCTCCGACAAGTCGCTCCTCGAGCGAGCGCTGACGCATATCTCGGCGTTGTCGGGTGGGCCGCAGAACCGCGTTTCGAGCTATCAGCGGCTGGAGTTTCTCGGCGATCACGTGCTCGGCCTCGTCATCTCCGACATGCTTTATCGCAATTTCCCCAAGGCCAATGAGGGTGAGCTGTCGAAGCGGCTCGCCGATCTCGTGCGCAAGGAAACCTGTGCCGCGGTTGCCAAGGACATGGACCTCGGTCCTGAGTTGCGGCTCGGCAATTCGGAATCGCATGCCGGCGGCCGCCTGCGCACGACGATCCTCGCCGACGCCTGCGAGGGACTGGTCGGCGCCGTGTTCGTCGATGGCGGCTATCCGGCCGCCGAAGCCTTGATCGCCAGGTTTTGGCAGGATCGCATGGTCCAGTCGCTGAAGCCGACGCGCGACGCCAAGACCATGCTGCAGGAATGGGCGCAGGCCCGCGGCCTGCCGACCCCGGCCTACAAGGAAGTCGCACGCACCGGGCCGCATCACGATCCGCAGTTCAGGATCGCGGTGGTGCTGCCGGATCAGCCGCAGGCTGAAGGCGTTGGTACGTCGAAGCGCGCCGCCGAGCAGGCGGCCGCCGCAGCGATGCTGACCAGCGTCGGCGTCAAACTGGACAAGATGTGATGGCGGCAACTGAAACCGGCGCAGTCGAGGGCGAGAGTACGCGCTGCGGCTTTGTGGCGTTGATCGGCGCACCGAATGCCGGCAAGTCGACGCTACTCAATGCGCTGGTCGGCTCCAAGGTGACTATCGTCTCGCACAAGGTGCAGACGACGCGGGCGCTGATCCGCGGCATCAGCGTCGAAGGCCAATCGCAGATCATTTTCGTCGATACGCCCGGCATCTTCGCGCCGAAGCGGCGGCTCGACCGCGCCATGGTAACGACGGCGTGGAGCGGCGCGCACGAGGCCGATCTCACCGCCGTGCTGATCGACGCGCGCAAGGGGCTGGACGACGACATCGAGCCGATCCTCGGCCGTCTCAAGGAGGTGAAGGGGCCGAAGATTCTGATCCTCAACAAGATCGATGTTGTGCCGCGCGACAGCCTGCTCGGGCTCGCCAAGGCGGCGAACGAGAAGGCCAAGTTCGAGACCACCTTCATGATCTCCGCGCTGAAAAGCGACGGCGTGGTCGACCTGAAAAAGTGGCTGGCCGAGCGCATGCCGAAAGGGCCGTGGCTCTATCCCGAAGACCAGATCGCTGACGCGCCCATGCGCCAACTTGCCGCCGAAATCACCCGCGAAAAGTTGTTTGAGCGCCTGCACCAGGAGCTGCCGTATCACTCCACGGTCGAGACCGAGCAGTGGAAGGAATTGCGCGGCGGCGATGTGCGCATCGAACAGACGATCTATGTCGAGCGCGAAAGCCAGCGCAAGATCGTCATCGGCAAGGGCGGCCAGACGCTGAAGGCCATCGGCGAGGCGGCGCGCAAGGACATCGCCGAAATTGCGGATGCCAAGGTGCACCTGTTTTTGTTCGTCAAGGTGCGCGAGGGCTGGGGCGACGACCCGGAGCGCTACCGCGCCATGGGTCTGGAGTTTCCGCGGGAGTAGGGGTACTCGGCGTCACAGTCGCGCTCGCTTCACCTCCCCCTCCAGGGGAGGGTGATGGAGTGGTGGAATGCAATGGACCGATGAAGGCATTGTGATTGGCGTGCGTCGGCACGGGGAGGCCTCCGCCATCCTTGAGCTGATGACGCGCGAGCACGGCCGCCACGTCGGCATGGTGCGCGGCGGCTTCGGCACGCGCATGAAGCCGGTGCTGCAGCCCGGCAACAGCGTCTCCGCCACCTGGCGGGCGCGGCTCGAAGACCACATGGGCAACTACACCATCGAGCCGCTGCGCCAGCGTGCCTCCAATTATTTCGCCGCACCGCACGCCATTTACGGCGTGTCGCATCTGGCGGCGTTGATGCGGCTGCTGCCTGAGCGCGATCCGCATGAAGGCCTGTTCAGCGAATTCGAGAGAATTCTCGACCGGCTTGAAGACGCCGCATGGGCGGCGCCGCAGGTGGCCCGCTTCGAAATGCAGCTGTTGTCCGAACTCGGCTTCGGCCTCGACCTCGAGGAATGCGCCGCCACCGGCGCTACCGATGACCTCATCTACGTGTCGCCGAAATCGGGGCGAGCGGTATCGCGCGAGGCCGGCGCCCCTTATGCGGACCGCATGCTCAAGTTGCCGGTCTTTCTCACCGATGCGGCGGCGGTCCCGGCCGGCAGCGATCTCGACGACGGTTTTGCCCTGACCGGCTTCTTTCTCGCCCGCCATGTGCTGGAGCCGCGCGGCATGCAACTCGCCGACGAGCGCATGCATTTTCTGAACGCGCTGGCGCGCGCGGTGCCGAAAGTCGCCTAAAGAGATTTCCCAAATGAGAAGGCCCGGCGTTACGGCCGGGCCTTTTATTTCGATTGAGCGTCGCTCTTACCAGACGCGGCGGCAGACGCGCTCGTAATGGCAGCGACGGCCCCACGGTGTCATGCGGCAGACGCGGACGTTACGGCAGCGCACGCGGGGGCGGTGCCACCGGCGATGGCGGCGATAATATTGGGCCTGCTCAACTTGGTTCTGTCCGGTAATGGCCGCATTGATATCCGCGATCGGCGCGGCGCTGGCGGCCGGAGCAGCAAGCCCAAGGCCGAGTGCGAAGAGGGACGAAAGGATCAAGGCTCGCATGGTATTTCCTCCTGCTAGACCGGACCGCGACCTGCGGCTGGTGTCGATATTGAACAATGCCGGTCCGCAAGGTTCCCGGCTGTGACATAGATCACAAGATCATGGCACCGGTTCATCGAGCAGCCTGATACCAGAATCACGGTTCCGGCGCGGGTTGCCGCAGCAATGAACGCCCGATGTTGCTGCCGGTTCGAAAACTAAACGGCAAAACTCGAAAATTTGCTGGCTGGGGCATTCATCGGCCGTTCATCCAGCCCGGTTCCGGGCCGAAGGCGGCCGGCCCTCGGGTCTTGTTCGGCCCGCTGGCCCGCAGTATCCCCTGCCGCATGGCAAAAAAAGTGATTCCCCCCAATAACGGCGGCCCGCCGGGCGGTCTGGTCGAACCCGTGGCGCTGCAATCGGCGCTGGAAGAGCGCTATCTCGCCTACGCGCTGTCTACCATTATGAACCGCGCGCTGCCGGATGCGCGCGACGGCCTCAAGCCGGTCCACCGCCGCATCCTGCACGTGATGCGCAGCCTGCGCCTCGATCCCGGCGCCGCGTTCAAGAAGTCGGCCAAGGTGGTCGGCGACGTGATGGGCAACTTCCATCCGCACGGTGACCAGGCGATCTACGACGCCATGGTGCGTCTGGCGCAGGATTTCGCGCAGCGTTATCCGCTGGTCGATGGCCAGGGCAACTTCGGCAATATCGACGGCGATAATGCCGCGGCGATGCGCTACACGGAATCACGGCTTACCGAGGTCGCAAAGCTTCTCCTCGACGGCATCGACGAAGACGCGGTCGATTTTCGCCCGAGCTATGACGGCTCCAACGAAGAGCCGGTGGTGCTGCCGGCAGCGATCCCCAATCTGCTGGCCAATGGCTCGCAGGGCATCGCGGTCGGTATGGCCACGTCGATCCCGCCGCACAACATCGCCGAACTCGCCGACGCTGCGCTGCATCTGATCGAGACGCCGAACGCGCGCTCCAAGACGTTGCTGAAATACGTCAAGGGTCCGGATTTTCCGACCGGCGGCATCATCGTCGATCCGCCGGAAGCGATCGCCGAGGCCTACAATACCGGCCGCGGATCGTTCCGGGTTCGGGCCAAGTGGTCGGTGGAGGAGGGGTCGCGCGGCACCTACGTCATCGTCATCACCGAAATGCCGTGGCTGGTGCAGAAGTCGCGCCTGGTCGAGAAGCTCGCCGAACTGCTCAACGAGCGCAAGCTGCCGCTGGTCGCCGACATCCGCGATGAATCGGCCGAGGACGTGCGCCTGGTCATCGAGCCGCGCGCCCGCACGGTCGACGCCACCATCCTGATGGAGTCGCTGTTCAAGCTCACTGAGCTGGAAACGCGCATTCCGCTCAACATGAACGTGCTGGTGAAGGGCCGCATTCCGAAGGTGCTGGGCCTTGCCGAAGCGCTGACCGAGTGGCTCGAACACCGCCGCGACGTGCTGCTGCGCCGCTCCAGGCATCGCCTGGCCGAGATCGAGCACCGCCTCGAAGTTCTTGGCGGCTATCTGGTCGCCTATCTCAACCTCGACAAGGTCATCAAGATCATCCGCACCGAGGACGAGCCCAAGCCCGTCCTGATCAAGACCTTCAAGATCACCGAAATCCAGGCCGACGCCATCCTCAACATGCGGCTGCGCAACTTGCGCAAGCTCGAGGAAATGGAAATCCGCGGCGAGGAAAAGCGCCTCAATGAGGAGCGGTCCGGTCTCAAGAAGCTCATCGGCTCGACCGATCTGCAATGGAAGGCGATCGCCGCGCAGGTCAAGGAACTGAAGACGCAGTTCGGGCCGAAGACCGAACTCGGCAAGCGCCGTACCGAATTCGCGACCGCGCCCGAGCATGACGAGGCCGCGATCGAGGAAGCGCTCGCGGTGCGCGAGCCGATCACAGTGGTGGTGTCGGAGAAGGGCTGGATCCGGGCGCTGCGCGGCCATCAGTTCGACCTATCCGGCGTTTCGTTCAAGACCGACGACGGCCTCAAATTCGCGTTCCAGACCGAGACCACGGCGAAGATTTTGATCTTCGCCGGTAACGGCAAGTTCTACACGCTCGACGCCTCCAAGCTGCCGGGCGGCCGCGGCCATGGCGAGCCGATCCGCATGTTCTTCGACATCGATGCCGACGCTGAGATCGTCGCGGGCCTCGCCTATCAGGGCGGCCGCAAGTTCATTGTCGCCAGTTATCAGGGCAACGGCTTCGTCGTCCCTGAAGACGAATGCCTCGGCACCACGCGCAAGGGCAAGCAGGTGCTGAACCTCAAGGCGCCTGACAAGGCGGCGGCGCTCAATGTGGTCGATGGCGACACCGTCGCGGTGATCGGCGAGAACCGCAAGATGCTCATCTTCCCGCTCGACCAGGTGCCGGAAATGGCGCGCGGCCGCGGCGTGCGCCTGCAGAAGTACAAGGACGGCGGCCTCTCGGACGTGACCGTGTTCGAGGCCAAGGCCGGCCTGACCTGGAAGGACTCCGC
>JAEZEY010000249.1 GCA_023432845.1 Pseudomonadota bacterium | reverse complement strand
ACCGATATCGGTCGCGCTGCTCCCATTTGACTTCGGTCAAGACAGTCGCGCGCCACCGCGGGCAGTAATATACTCATTGCGTAGATAATGCCCGAAGGGAGGCTGCCAATATGATCAAGGATATCGTCGTCAATCTCGGACTGGGCGCGAAGGATCCCGCCGGCGACTATGCCGTCGCGCTCGGCGAGGCATTGGGAGCCCATGTCGCGGGCGTTGCCTTTGCCTATGAGCCGGTCATCCCCGGCGCGGTGATGGGCGGCATTCCGCCGGAATTCATCGAAGCCCAGCGCACCGAATCCGACAAGACCGCCAAGGATGCAGTTGCTCGGTTTGAGGCTGCGGCCAAGCGCGCCGGCCTGTCGGCTGAAACGCGCATCATCTCTGCCAGCGTTTCGGCAGCCGCGGACCAGTTCGCCCGCATCGGTCGCCGCTTCGATCTCGTCGTCGTCGGCCAAGACGACCCCGATCAAGGCATCCAGGACGGGGTGGTCGACGAGACCGCGCTGTTCGAATCCGGGCGTCCGGTGCTGTTCGTGCCCTTCATTCAGAAGGGCGCCGTGAAGCTCGACCGCATCATGGTGTGCTGGGACGGCGGCCGTGCCGCAACCCGCGCCATCGCCGACAGCATGCCGTTGCTCAAAAAGGCCAAGCAAGTCGAGATCGTCATGATCGCCACCAAGTCGGCCAAGAGCGACGAGATCGCCGGCGCCGATCTCGGCCAGCATCTTGCCCGTCACGGCCTCAAGATCGACGTCAAGCGCATCACCTCGCCGGACATCGACGTCGCCTCGACCATCCTGTCCTATGCGGCGGATTCCAGCGCCGACATGATCGTAATGGGCGGCTACGGCCATTCGCGCCTGCGCGAATTCATCCTCGGCGGTGCCACGCGCGGTATCCTCGAAAGCATGACGGTGCCGGTCCTGATGTCGCACTAGGCGGCATACGGCGCCCGCGTGCTTCCTGCGGGCGCCGGAATCCGGGTAGATTGGCTTTGAACGTCGGCCTTGTTCCCGCGTTAAAGCAGGAACCAGCGGAGGCGACATGCTCAGCCGCCACGTCAAACTGCTCAACGGCGAAATGGTGGTCCTCCGTCCGCTGCGGCCGGAGGACGCCGCGCTCTATCCCGACTTTCTCGCCAAGGTGACCAGCTTCGATCTGCGCCTGCGCTTTTTCTCGGCGGTCCGGGAATTGTCTCCGGAGATGATCGATAAGCTGGTCCACTACGACCCGAAGAATGCGATGGCTTTCGTCGCGCTCGACGCCGACGGCAAGCTGCTCGGCGTGGTCCGGCTGCACGACGACGAGAAACACGAGACCGGCGAGTTCGCCATCCTTTTGCGCTCGCACCTCAAAGGCCGAGGCCTCGGCTGGTTGATGATGAAGCACATGATCGCCTATGCGAAGGAGCATGGCCTCAAGGCGGTGCGCGGCCAGGTACTGGCCGAAAATTCCACCATGCTGCAGATGTGCGGCGAGCTCGGCTTTCACACGCGCCACGACCCGGACGACCCGGGCACCTACCATGTCGAACTGCCCCTGGCCGAAGTGCCCGCGGAGGCCTTCAGCTAGGACAAGACAACCTGCGCCACCATGCCGCGGGCGCGGGCATCGATGACGCCGAGCGCGCGCAGCGAGAACAATGTGACGGTCTGCACCGCTTCGCGTGCGGCAGCGGCGTCGGCATAGTCCGGCGCTTGTGGGCTGAGTAGCCCTTCCATCAGCGCGCCAACGATCGCCAGCGCCCCCAGGCGCGCGTCCTGTTCGGGCAGAAAGCGCAGGCCGATGGCGATATTGATGCGCCGTTCCAGTTCGCCGGCGAGCGACTGGCGGAAGTCGATCCGCATCACGTCGACCTCGGGGTCGACGGCCTCGCCAATTACGGCCCAGGCGAGCTTGCGTTCGGCCAGCGCCCGCGCCGCAAAACGAGCGATAGCGGAAGCCAGCGCCGACAGCGGTCCCGGTGCCGCGTCGGCAGCGGTCTGCATAGCCTCAAGCTCGCGCCCGGCCACCGCCGCTATCAGCTCGGCGACGAGGTCGTTCTTGGTCGGAAAATAGCGATAGACCGTGCCGGCGGCGATGCCGGCCCGTCTGGCGACCGCCGCAATCTGAACGGCGGCCATGCCGCCCTCGCCGGCCAGTGCGATGGCGGCCTCAAGGATGGCCTTTTCGCGCTCGGCAAGGCGGCGGATGACATCATCGGTCCGGCGATAGGGCATCTAACGAGTGAATAGCGATTCACCCGAATGTGACAAGAGCGCCGTCTGGGCGACGGCGACCTTTTCGGAAAGGCTATTTGCCGGACAGCGCCTTCTCGCGGATGGCGCTCATCGACATGCCCGGCGTCAGCGGCTCGGCATCGACCTTCAGGTGGATAATCGACGGCAGGCCGGACTTTTGCGCCGCGGCGAAGGCCGCCGGGAAATCCGCCGTCTTCTCGATGCGGATGCCGAAGCCGCCGAAGGCCTTGGCGTAAGCGGCGAAGTCAGGATTCTTCAGGTCGGTGCCAACGACGCGCCCGGGATATTCGCGCTCCTGGTGCATGCGGATGGTGCCGTAGGTCCCGTTGTCCCACAGCACGACGATGACCGGCCGCGAGTACTGCACAGCGGTGGCGAAATCGTTGCCGGTCATCAGGAAGTCGCCGTCGCCGGCGACGCAGACAACCGTCCGGTCCGGGTACAAGGTCTTCATCGCCAGCCCCGCCGGAAAGCCGTAGCCCATCGAGCCGGAGGTCGGCGCGATCAGGGTGTTGTAGCGGCGGAAGCGGTAATAGCGGTTGATCCAGGTGGCGAAGTTGCCGGCGCCATTGGTGATGACGGCCTCGGGACCGAGATTGTCGCGCAGCCACACCATGATCTCGCCGAGATTAATCGGCCCCGGCTGAGGCATCGGCGTCTCGGTCCAGGCGAGGAAGTCGGCATGCGCGGTATCAGCCTCGCCCTTCCAGGCGATGTCATTCGGCGGCTGCAGTCCTTCGAGCGCGGCGCAGAAAGCGGTCGGCGCGGCGTTGATCGCCAGCGCCGGATGATAGACGCGGCCGAGCTCTTCGGCGCCCGGATGCACGTGCACCAGCTTCATCTGCGGCTCGGGGATATCGAAAGCCGTGTAGCTCTGCGACGACATCTCGCTCATGCGGTCGCCGATCAGCAGCACAAGATCGGCGCCCCTGACGCGCGCCAGCAGCTTCGGGTTGGGGCCGATGCCGAAGTCGCCCGCATAACAGGGGTGCGATGAATCGAACAAATGCTGATAGCGGAAGGTGGTCGCCACCGGCAGCGCGAAGCGTTCGGCAAAGCGCATCATCGCCGCGCTCGCGGCTTCCGACCAGCGCGAGCCGCCGACGATGGCGATGGGCTTTTTCGCCGCCCACAGCAGCTTCTGCAGCCGGCTCATGTCGTTGAGGCCGGGCCAGGTCTCGACCGGCTCGACAGCGGAGGCGTTCGGCACCACGCAGCGCTCGGTCAGCATGTCTTCCGGCAGCGCGACCACCACCGGACCGGGCCGGCCATTGCAGGCCGTGAAGAAGGCGCGCGACACGATCTCCGGAATGCGCGCCGGATCGTCGATTTCGGTCGCCCATTTGGCGATGCCGCCGAACACCTGCCGATAGTCGAGTTCCTGGAAGGCTTCGCGCTCGCGCATGTCGCGGCCGACCTGGCCGACGAACATGATCATCGGCGCCGAGTCCTGGCGCGCGATGTGCACGCCGGCCGAGCCGTTGGTCGCGCCTGGCCCGCGCGTCACGAAGCAGATGCCCGGCCGGCCGGTGGCCTTGCCGACCGCCTCGGCCATCATCGCCGCCGCGCCTTCGTGGCGGCAGATGGTCAGCGAAATCGGCGCGTCGTGCAGCGCGTCGAGCGCGGCAAGATAGCTTTCGCCCGGCACGCAAAAGGCGTGGCGGACGCCCTGAACGACCAGCTGGTCGATGAGAATTTCGCCACCGGTGCGAGTGCCGTCGTTCGAACGCATTTTGAGAAGCTCCGATATCGTCGCGGCCCTAACGCGCCGCGTTTCCAAAGATCGGGCCCTCTATAAACGATCAATGCGGCGGCCGCGAGGGGCGGAAATTCCGCGCCGCGGCTCGCTAGACCGAACGCTTTTGAATGGGCGGCGCGAAGGACACCGGCGTCATCAAGCTGGTCTTCTGCTCGAGGAGGTAGCCCGCCTTGGCGCTCTCGGCGAGGTAGTTCTTCCAGTCCGGGTCCTGCATCATGCGCGCCCGCTTCTGCTCGCGGTCAGCGGCGCTCTCGTAGACCCAGATGTGCACGATGCTGTTCATCTCGCCGCTTTCGGCATTGGCGTAGCACAGGGGCTCGCCGAGATGGCGGACCTGTACCGGATAGCCGAGCCGTTCATAGAGCGCGAGATGCGGGGCCATGCAGCCCGGCTTGATCTTGTAGGTGCGAACGTCGAGCAGCACGCGAGACCCCCCTGGTCATCTTATTGATTATGGCGTGCACTCTCCGCAGCAAGCCACCGCAGGTCAATAGCTTCCGGCGCAGAGCCCCTCGCCTATTCCGCCGCCTTGACGCCGACGGTCCGATCGGACCGCTGCTCGGCCGGCTTGCGATAGTACGCGAGATTGCTCGCGGTATTCACCAGCGCGAGATGGGAGAAGGCTTGCGGGAAATTGCCGACCTGACGACGCGAGCGCGGCTCATACTGCTCGGCGAGCAGGCCGAGATCGTTGCGCAGCGCCAGCAAACGCTGGAACAGCTTTTCGGCGTCGTCAACGCGGCCGAGCATCAGATAGGCGTCAACCAGCCAGAAGCTGCAGGCCAGGAACACGCCTTCGCCCGGCGGCAGACCGTCGTCCGTCTTGGTGGTGTCGTATCGCAGCAAGAGGCCATCGCGCATCAGGGTGCGCTCGATCGCCTCGACGGTGCCGCGGATGCGGGGGTCCTCCGGCGGCAGAAAACCCAGTTCCGGCAGCAGTAGCAGACTGGCATCGAGTTCGCGCGAACCATAGTATTGCGTGAAGCTGTTGATCTCGGCATCGTAGCCGTGGGTGCAGACATCCTTGTGGATGCGGTCGCGCAACGAACGCCAGCGCTCGAGCGGCCCGGGAAGGTCAAGCAGTTCGGCGCTCTTGATGGCGCGGTCGAACGCCACCCAGGCCATCACCTTCGAATAGGTGAAGTGCTGGCGCTCGCCGCGCACTTCCCAGATACCCTCGTCCGGCAGCATCCAGATGTTTTCCAGATGCGCGAGCAAGGCACGCTCGAGATCCCAGCCGGCCTCCTGATGGCCGAGGCCGCCGACGCGGGCCTGATGCAGCGCATCCATCACCTCGCCGAAGATGTCGAGCTGCAGTTGGCTGTAGGCGGCATTGCCGATGCGCACCGGTTGCGACTTCTCATAACCGTCGAGCCACGGCACCGTCCATTCGGTAAGACGCCGCTCGCCCTGAATGCCGTACATGATCTGGATCTGGCCCGGGCTGCCGGCGGCCGCGCGCAACAGCCAGTCGCGCCAGGCCCGCGCCTCGTCGTAATAGCCGGCGTTCATCAGCGCCAGCAGGGTCAGCGTCGCGTCGCGCAGCCAGCAGTAACGGTAGTCCCAATTGCGCACGCCGCCGATCCACTCCGGCAGCGACGTCGTCGGCGCCGCCACCATGCCGCCGGTCGGCGCGTAGGTAAGCGCCTTGAGCGTGATCAGGGAACGCACCACGGCGTCGTCGTAAGGGCCATCGATCTGGTTGCGCGAGGCCCACTCGTGCCAATAGAGCTCGGTGCTGTCGAGGCTCGCCGAAACATCAAGCGCATGCGGCAGTTCGTCATGTGAAGGCGCATAGGTCAGGCTGAAGGTGAAGCACTCGCCTTCCCTGATGGTGAAATCGCCGACGGTCTTGAAGTCCTCGCCATGGAACGGCGCCGACGAGCGCAGCACCACCATGTCCGGGCCGGCAATCGCGCGCGCGGTATGCCGGTCGAGACGGGTCAGCCACGGCACCGTCTGACCGTAGCCGAATCGCAGGATGAGTTCGGCGTGCAGATCGACCTGACCGTATTCGCAGGTGATCATGCGCATGAGATGGGACTGCGAGTGGCGCGGCGGCATGAAGTCGGTCAGGACCGCGGTGCCGGTATCGGTCTCGAACCGGGTCTCGAGGATCAATGTATTCTTGCGGTAGCGCCGGGTGACCCTGGCATTGGGGTCGTTCGGTCCGATCAGCCAGCGGCCATTCTCGGGCTTGCCCAGCAGCGCGGCAAAGCAAGCGTCCGAATCGAAACGCGGCCAACACAGCCAGTCGATCGAGCCATTGAGGCCAACCAGCGCGGCGCTGCCGAGGTCACCGATCAATGCATAATCTTCAATGTGTAACGTCATAAGGCTTCAAGAAACGATCTTCGTGGCGGGATTGGGGAAACGGCCGGGCGGCAGCAGGTAACCGACGATCGATCATCCGGCATCATTCAAATAACCGAGGCCATGGTTGCCGGTTCCTTGACGCGCAGAAGCGTCACAGCCTGCGCACGGTTATCGGCGAGAAAACGCGACAACGGCTGGTCGAGCACGCGGCCGCGGCTTTTCGCGGCATGACGCAGGATCAAGCCGCCCTCGCCGGTCACCACGACGAAGCCGGTGTGGAAATAATCGAGCCCCGGGCGCCGCGACGGGAAGCCGATGATGTCGCCGGTCGCCAGCAGCGCGCGATTGTCGATGAGCGCCGCGCGCGGCAACACTGTCATCGACACCTGGCGCGGCCCCAGTCCGCGCATCCATGTCAGTCGTTTGTCGATGGTTTCGCTACCGGGCAACAAAAGCTTCTTGCAGACATCGTTGGCAACGTTGTTGGTGCACCAGTCGGAGAAATAATGGTTACGCGCGCGCCAGTCGACCTCGCCATCCTTGTAGCGGATGAGGCGAAGCTGCGTCTCGAATTGCCCGGGTTCGCGCGCCAGCGCCGCCGCCAGCACGGTTTCGCAAAAGGTTACGCAATCGAAGACATCGTCGCGCATGACGAAGCGTTCGGCGCGGCGCGCGCTGCCGATCAGCGTATGGGCGCGATAACGTGTACCGATCAGTGCCTTTGAGATAACGTCGATGCGTTGCGACACCGATGGCAGCACCGAGGCTTCGCCGATCAAGGCTGCGATGCGCTGACGGGCCGGCTGCGCTTTGCCGGCCCATACCGGCCCACTCGCAAGCGTCGCGACGGCACCGGCCATGGCTGTGAGAAAATTGCGCCGGGTGATCGCGCCGCTCATCGCCCGCTCTCTAGTCGCGCACCACGACGAGACGGTCGGTGCCGGATTCGGCGCCCCACATCTCGCCGGGCCGGCCGAGCATCTGCCGCACATCGGCGCGACGGCGGTTGCTCACGAAGCGTTCGAACTTTTCCGTCGCCGGATCGAAGCGCACGATGGCGTTCGAATTCCAGTCCGACAGCCAGACCTTGTCCTTGTCGTCGACGAACACGGCATAAGAGCCGTTGTCGGCATCGGGCAGTTGCCACACGCGCCATGTCCTCGCCAGCGGATCGTAGCGCCCGACTTCGCCCGTGCGCCAGAAGCTGACCCACAGCACGCCCTTGGAGTCCGACCAGATGCGGCGCGGGCCGACGCCCGGCCGCGGCGGCTGGATCATCAGGGCGTCGCCCGACACGGTGTCGATCTTGGCGATGTGGTCGCCGGCGAGCGAGGCGTACCAGACGTCGCCGTTCGGCGTCGTCGTGATGCCATAGGGTCCGACGCCCTTCGGCGATTTCCAGGCTTCGACCTTGCCGGTCGCCGGATCGACGCGGCCATGCACGCCGTTCTGTCCGGTGAACCAGAGAATCCCCTTACGGTCGAACGTCGCGGTGTTGAGGTTGGCGTTGGGAAATTCCTTCGGCAGCGGATAGACCTTCACCGCTTTGGTCTCGGCGTCATAGCGCACGATGGCGTTCTGGCCGCTGTCGGTGATCCAGGCGGCGCGATCGGGCCCGACGATGACGCCATGCGGGGCGGAGTCCTGGCCGAGCGGTACCTGCGTCACCTTCCCCGTTTTCGGATCGAGAATGCCGAGCGCGCCCTGATGCTGCGCGGTGTACCAGACCGTGCCGTCCGGCGCCGGTGCCACATCGTGCGGATGCGAGCCCTTGGTGACCTCATAGTAGGACACCTGCGCGGCCGTCACCGGCCCCGCCGCGACTGCCACCACTGCGAACGCCGCCACCAGGATGTTGATCATGTCGCTCTCCGGCTATTCCGCCGCCTGATGCGGTTTGACCCAGCGCGCCGCCGCGCTGTCATCGTCAGCCTTGGCCTCGACCCAGATGGGACCGCTCGCCTTCTCGACCTGCTTCCAGAACGGTGCGCGGGTCTTGAGATAGTCCATCAGGAACTCGGCCGCCGCGAAAGCCGCGGCGCGATGCGACGACGCCGTCGCCACCATCATGATGTCTTCGCCGGGCACGATGCGGCCGAAGCGATGAATGACGACCGCGCCGCTGAGCGGCCAGCGCTGAGTTGCCTCGGTGACGTGGCTCTCGATCTCGGTCTCGGCCATGCCGGGGTAATGTTCGAGGGTGAGCGCCGTGATGGCCTCCCCGTTCTCGTCGCCGCGACAAATGCCGGTGAAGGTCACTACCGCGCCGACATCGGTGCGGCCGCGCGACAGCGCCGCCGCCGCGGCCGAGGCGTCGAAGGGCTCGCGCTGGACTTTGACCGTGATGGTCGGGCTCATGGACGTAATGTAGTCGAG
>JAEZEY010000240.1 GCA_023432845.1 Pseudomonadota bacterium | reverse complement strand
CTGCCGAACGCAGCGCGCATCGTCGAGCGCGTCTCGCGCGTCATGAACGGGTCCCGGTCATGAGCTCCGACGTCCTGATGCCGCAACTCGGCGAGACCGTCACCGAGGGCAAGATCGTGAAGTGGTTCAAGCAGGCCGGCGATGCCGTCAAGCCGGGCGAGAACCTGTTCGAGATCGAGACCGACAAGACGTCCATGGAGGTGCCGGCGATCGCCGCCGGCACGCTCACCGATATTCGCTTCGGCGTCGGCGACGTCGCCAAGGTCGGCGCCGTGGTGGCAGTCATCGCGGGGGCGGGTGGGGTCATAGCGTCAGCGTCTGTCGAAATTGCAGAGACACCACCTCAACCTTCGCTCGCCCCCGCGAAGGCGGGGGTCCAGAATTCAGCAAAAAAAGAACTGGATCCCCGCTTTCGCGGGGATGACCGGAGAGGAATGCGCGGGGACGAGCGGAATTCTACTCGTGACTTCTCGTACACCGATATGTCGCCGTGGCGTGAGGTCCGCACGCCCGAACGCAATTACGGCCCCGCGAAGTTGCCGACCGGCAGCTATGTCACGCCGCTGGCGCGGCGGCTGGCGTCAGAGCGTGGCATCGACCTGATGCGCGTTTCGGGCTCCGGGCCGCATGGCCGCATCGTCGCCGCCGATGTCGACAAGGCGCCCGCGCCGGCCGTGGCTGCACAGGCGACGTCGCAATACTATCTCGTCGCCGATGTCGAGATCGACCGCCTGGTAGCTATGCAGAACGAAGCAAAGTCTGCCGGCGCGGAGTTCTCGATCGGCGATTTCGTCGTCAAGGCCTGGGCGGTGGCGCTTCAGCGCATCATGCCGGCGGCTGGAGCCGATATCGGTCTCTTGTCGAATGTCGATGGCCGCCGAACCACGACCGTCATTCGCGGTGCTGCGGCCAGGACACTTACCGCCATTGCCCGTGAGGCCGCAGAGCCCCAAGGTGCGATTCCGGCCGGGGTGACCAGCGCGGTTGCCATGGCCACCGCTTCCGTCATCCGCGAATTCACCGCAATTCTGACGCCGCCGTTCGTCTCGGTGCTCGCCGTCGGTCAGCCGCGCCGCGCGCCGATAGAGATTGCTGATGGCGGCATCAAATTCATTGGCTTGATGACGGTCACGCTGTCATGTGACCATTATGCGGTCGATGCGGCCGTGGCCGCCGATATACTGACGATGTTCAAGTCCTTGGTTGAAAATCCAGTGGCCGCGCTGGTGTAAGAAATTCATTGGAGAGTTAGTAATGGCGAACGAGAAGCGCGATGTTCTTTTGATCGGGTCCCGCAAGCCGGTGCTGGTCGGCGGCCTCGAGGGCAAGGTCAATCTGCATTACTATCTCGAAGCCAAGGACAAGGCCGCCTTCATCAAGGAGGTCGGCTCCAGGATCGGCGCCATCGCGCTTGCCTACACCCATGACAAGGTCGACGGGCCGTTCCTGTCGCAGTTTCCCAACCTGAAGCAGGTGTCGAGTTTCGGCGTCGGCTACGATCACGTCGATGCCAGGTGGGCCGGCGAGCACGGCATCGTCGTCACCAACACGCCGGACGTTCTCAACGAGGAAGTCGCTGACACAGCGCTTGGCCTGCTGCTGTGCACCTTGCGTGAATTCCCGCAGGCCGACCGTTATCTGCGCGCCGGCAAGTGGCCGAAGGCGCCGTATCCGCTGACCAAGGCGACCTTGCAGGGCCGCACCGTCGGCGTGGTCGGCATGGGCCGCATCGGCAAGGCGATCGCCAAGCGTCTCGAAGCCTTCAACGTCAAGGTCGTCTATCACAGCCGCAATCCGCAGACCGGCGTCTCTTACAAGTACTATCCGAAGCTGGTCGACATGGCGCGTGACGTCGATACGCTGATGATCATCGTGCCGGGCGGCGCCTCGACCAAGAACCTGATCAACGCCGACGTGCTCAAGGCCCTGGGGCCGCAAGGCGTCGTCATCAACATGGCGCGCGGCAGCGTCATCGACGAGCCGGCGCTGATCGAGGCGCTCAGGAACAAGACGATCTACTCGGCCGGCCTCGACGTCTTCGCCAACGAGCCGCAGGTGCCGCAGGAACTGATCGACATGGACCACGTCGTGCTGCTGCCGCATGTCGGCTCGGCGAGCGAGGCGACGCGGGCGGCCATGGATCAACTCGTGGTCGACAACATCCTGGCCTGGGCGGACGGCAAGCCGCCGCTGACGCCGGTGCCGGAAACGCCCTATCCGCCGAAAGGCTGATGGCGGGACCCTGACGACTCTTTGATGCCGATCGGCCGGCAAATCGGCTAGGCTGTCGGCATGAACCGTATCGTCCTGCTCGCTCTGATCTGTTTTGGCTTGCCGACGGCGGCCCACGGCCAGACGCCGCCGCTCGGCGATCAGGCCACGGCGCTGCTCGGCTCGTGGGAATTCTCCAACGCCAGCCGCGACCGCCGCTGTACCGCCGTCTTCACCACTGCGCCGGTCGCGGGCGGTTACAAGGTCGAGTTCGACGCCAATTGCGTCAACCTGTTCCCCTTTATCCAGAACGTCACCGGCTGGCGCTTCCCGGACAACGACAACCTGTTCCTGTTCGATGCCGGCGGCAAGACGCTGGCCGAGTTCAGCGAGGTGGAGGCCGGCATGTTCGAGGCGCCGACGCCGGGCGTGGGCGTCCTGTTCCTGCAGAACGCCGCGGCGGCCGCGCCGCCGCCGAAGCGGCCGGAGGAGGTCGCCGGCGACTGGGCCATCGCAGGCACCGCGGTATTGTGCGAACTGTCGCTCAACGCCGCCGCGGCGCCCGGTGGCGGCATGCGGCTGTTCATCAAGCCTGGCTGCCGCGACGATGTCGCGAAGCTGAACTTCACGCGCTGGCGCATCGAGGGCGGTGAGCTGCAGTTGCTGCCGGCGCAAGGCACGACGCCATGGCGTTTCGTCGAAAGCGACAGTGACAACTGGCGGCGCATTCCGGAAACCAGCGCGCCGGTGAATCTGGTCAGGCGCTAAGCCATCTGTTCCACGTCGCGCCACTGCGCCGGCGACACTCCGAACTGGCGCTTGAACGCGCGGCTGAAAGCCTCCTCCGATCCATAGCCGATCTGGTCGGCGAGGCGGGCGATCGGCAGTCGCGTTTCGCGCAGGTTCAGGCGCGCGTGATTGAGGCGCCATGACGTAAGGTAACGGATCGGCGGCATGCCGACGATCTCCGAGAAGCGCTCGACGAAGGCGCTGCGCGACATGCCGACTTCCTTCGCCAGGCTTTCGTTCGACCAAGTCGCACGAATGTCGCCATGGATCAGTGCTAGTGCCCGCCCGATCTGCGGGTCGGCGGCGCCCTTGAGCCACCCGACGCGCGTATCGTCGCTCTCCTGCGCATAATTGCGCACCGCTTCGACCAGCAAGGTTTCGGACAGGCGGGACATCAGGCTCGACGACGCGAAGCGTCCCTTTGTCAGTTCCTCGGCGGCGAATCGTACCGAAGCCTCCACCCAGTCGCGGGACGTGCCGTCACGGATGCCGAGCTTGAGCATGCGCGGCAGACTGGAAATCAGCGGATTGGCCGAACTATCGCTTCCAAGAAAGCCGCAAACGATTTGCGTCACCTCGCCGCCGCCGCCGTGGAAAATCCCCGCCAGTCCGCCGTCGGGCGCGGGTTGAACAAGGTCCTTCGCCCGTACGGTCGACGCCATGCCCGGCTGGCTCGCGAGAATATGCGGGTCGTTGCGGGGCAGTAGTATGATTTCGCCAGCATCGACCACCACAGGCGCTTCGCCTTCAACGGTAATAAACAACCTCCCGCTGATGACGACGTGATAGGCGATCAACTGGATCGGCGCGTCGAACGCGAATTTGCAATCGTCTCTGTCCAGGTGAGCCAGAACGCACCACGGCGCCGAGAACTTCGAATCGAGAAAAACGCCGCCTGACAGCCGCACTGAACGCAGCACTTCCGTGAGCGGGTCCATACCCTGGGGCCTTATCTGAATTGGACGGGCGGTCAGAAGTATCGGCGCTTCGATCATTAAGACCGCTGCCGCCCCCGTCTATATAGCCGCCGCTCGCGGTCACCGCCAATAGGCAAACCGCATCCCGACAAGCTTACAAATTAACAAGTCTCATTCGAGGATTTGAATATCATGCTGGATAAAACAATGCCGGCGACGCCGGATTTCGAGGCCATCAAGGGACGGCAACGCGCAACCTGGGCTTCCGGCGACTACGCTGTGGTCGGCACGACCCTTCAGATCGTGGGCGAAAGCTTGTGCGAGGCGGTCGACCTGCGCTCCGGTGAGCGCGTAATCGATGTTGCCGCCGGCAACGGCAACGCCACGCTCGCCGCGGCGCGCCGCTTCGCCGACGTCACCTCGACCGACTATGTCGGTGCGTTACTCGATCGCGGCAAGGCGCGCGCCGCCGCCGAACATCTGCCGGTCGAGTTCAAGGAAGCCGACGCCGAAGCCTTGCCCTTTGCCGATGGCTCCTTCGATGTCGCGCTGTCGACCTTCGGCGTGATGTTCACGCCCAACCAACCGAAGGCAGCGATGGAAATGTCGCGCGTCGTACGCAGGGGCGGCCGCATCGGGCTGGCCAACTGGACGCCGGACGGCTTCATTGGCGAACTCTTCAAGGTGCTCGGCAAGCACGTGCTGCCGCCGCCCGGCCTCAAGCCGCCGTCGGCCTGGGGCACTGAAGCTCATCTCGCCACGCTGTTCCCGGCGCATGACATCAAGGCCGAGAAGAAGATCTTCACCTTCCGCTATCGTTCGCCCGAGCACTGGCTCGATGTCTTCCGGGATTACTACGGCCCGACCCATCGCGCCTTCGCCGGCCTCGACGAAGGCAAGCAGGCCGCGCTCGCCGCCGATCTGCTCGATCTGTTGCACCGCCGCAATCGCGCCGAGGATGGTACGCTCGTTGTACCGAGCGAATACCTCGAAGTCGTCATCAAGAAGCGCTGATGACCGGAGCGGCGCGTGGGTGACACGCGCCGCTCAGATCAGCTTCATCCCCTTGAGGCTGGCGTGCCCGTCCTTGCCGACGATGATGTGGTCGTGCACTGCGATGCCCAAGGGCTTGGCCACTTCGATGATCGCCTGCGTCATCTGGATGTCGGCGCGCGACGGTGTCGGATCGCCGGACGGATGATTGTGCACCAGAATCAGCGCGGTGGCCGATAGCTCGAGCGCGCGCTTGACCACCTCGCGCGGATAGACCGGCGTGTGGTCTACCGTACCCTGCTGCTGCACCTCGTCGAGGATCAGCTGATTGCGCTTGTCGAGGAACAGCAGGCGGAATTGCTCCTTGTCCTCATAGGCCATGGCGGTGCGGCAATAGTCGATGACGCTGGCCCATGACGACAGCACCGTGCGCTTGGTCGCCTCGCCGCGGGTGATGCGCTTGGCTGAGGCATGGACGATCTTGAGCTCGTCCACGACGGCGTCGCCGATGCCCTTGATCTCCTTTAGCCGGGCGCGCGGCGCGGCCATCACTTCCGCGAAAGAGCCGAAGCGCGCCACCAGCTCTTTCGCCAGCGGCTTGACGTCGCGCTGCGGGATGGCGCGGAACAGCACCAGTTCGAGCAGTTCGTAATCGCTGACGGCGTCCTCGCCGGCCTTGCGGAAGCGCTCGCGCAGCCGCTCGCGATGGCCGTGATAATGTGGCGTCGCCTCGGCGAGGCCGTCGGCGCCGTCGAATGCCTGCTGCTCGTCCGCCATGCCCGCGCGCCTGTGCAACTAAGGCGGGCATCGTAGAGATATAAACGGAAACGGGGAAGGGGTTCTCTTGGCCCCACCCTCCGAGGCGCACGCCGTTGGGCGTGCTCCTGAGGATGAAGCGGAAATCAGACCTTGTAAGGCGGCTTGTCGAGCCCGGCGGGTGAGAAGGTAAAGACCTCGACGCCGTCGGCGGTCACGCCCACGGTGTGTTCGAACTGCGCCGACAGCGAGCGGTCGCGGGTCACGGCGGTCCAGCCGTCGGACAGCACCTTCACATGCGGCCGGCCCAGATTGATCATCGGTTCGACGGTGAAGAACATGCCGGGCTTGAGCACGACGCCTTCGCCGGGACGGCCGACATGGACGATGTTCGGCTCATCATGGAACAGCCGGCCGAGGCCGTGGCCGCAGAAGTCGCGCACTACGCTCATGTGCTGGGCTTCGACATAGCTCTGAATGGCGTGGCCGATGTCGCCGGTAGTGGCGCCGGGACGGATCACGGCGATACCGCGCATCATCGATTCATGCGTCACTTCGACCAGCCGCTCGGCGCGGCGCGGGATATCGCCGACCGGATACATGCGACTTGAGGCGCCATGCCAGCCATCGACGATCAGGGTCACGTCGATATTGACGATATCGCCGTCCTTGAGCGGCTTCTCGTTGGGAATGCCGTGGCAGACGACGTGGTTGATCGAGGTGCAGGTTGACTTCCGGTAGCCACGGTACATCAAGGTCGCCGGCAGCGCGGCGTTGTCCATGGCGAACTCGTAGACCAGCCGGTCGATCTTGTCGGTCGGCACACCGGGGGTGACGTAGGGCGTCAGCATGTCGAGGCAGCGTGCGGTGAGCTGCCCGGCCTTGCGCATGCCTTCGAAGGCGGCGGGGCCGTGAAGCTTGATCTGCCCGGTCTTGCGC
>JAEZEY010000206.1 GCA_023432845.1 Pseudomonadota bacterium | reverse complement strand
GCATCAGCCTGGTCGACGGCGTCAAGCTCACCAAAGCTGAGAAGACCTGGCTCGAAGACCACTTCCTCGCGAATATTTTTCCGCTGCTGACGCCGCTGGCGATCGACCCGGCGCATCCGTTTCCGTTCATCCCCAATCTCGGCTTCTCGATGGCGCTGCAGCTGACGCGCGGCCGCGACGGCAAGCTGATGAATGCGCTGATCCGCATGCCGCAGCGCATCGACCGCTTCATCCGGCTGCCTGGCAGCGGCGACCACAGCGTGCGCATCATTACGCTGGAAGAGGCGACCGCGCTGCATGTCGGCAAGCTGTTCCCCGGCTATACGGTGAAGGGCGCCGGTTCCTTCCGGGTCATTCGCGACTCCGATCTGGAAATCGAAGAAGAAGCCGAAGATCTGGTGCGCGAGTTCGAAACGGCGCTGAAGCAGCGCCGCCGCGGCTCGGTGATCCGCCTCGAGGTCGATGCCGCGATGCCGGCGGAATTGCGCGACTTCGTGCAGCGCGCTCTCGCGGTGGCCGACGACGAGGTGTTCAGCGTCGACGGCGTGCTCGCGATCAACGACCTGTCGCAGCTCACGCGCATCGACCGTCCGGACCTCGAATACACGCCGTACAATCCGCGCTATCCGGAGCGCATCCGCGACCATGGCGGCGACGCCTTCGCCGCCATCCGGAAGAAGGACCTGATCGTCCACCACCCTTATGAATCGTTCGACGTCGTGGTGCAGTTCCTGCAGCAGGCGGCGCGCGATCCGAACGTCGTCGCCATCAAGCAGACGCTCTACCGCACCTCGGCGGAAAGTCCGATCATCAAGACTTTGGTCGAGGCCGCCGAGGCGGGCAAATCCGTCACGGCGCTGGTCGAGCTGAAAGCGCGTTTCGACGAAGAAGCCAATATTCGCTGGGCCCGCGACCTCGAGCGCGCCGGTGTCCAGGTGGTCTACGGCTTCATCGAGCTCAAGACCCACGCCAAGCTGTCGCTGGTCGTGCGCCGCGAGGGTGGGGCGCTCGCCACCTATTGCCATGTCGGCACGGGCAACTATCACCCGGTGACGGCGCGCATCTATACCGACCTGTCGTTCTTCACCGCCGATCCGGTGATCGCCCGCGACGTCGCGCGCATCTTCAACTACATCACCGGCTATGCCGAGCCGGCCGAGCTCGAGCGCATGGCGATGTCGCCGGTAACCTTGCGCGCCCGGATTATCGATCACATCAGGCGCGAGACCGCCAACGCCAAAGCCGGCAAGCCGGCGGCGATCTGGATGAAGATGAACTCGCTGGTCGATCCCGACATTATCGACGCGCTTTACGATGCCTCGGCCGCCGGCGTGCAGGTCGATCTGGTGGTGCGCGGTATCTGCTGCCTGCGCCCCGGCGTGCCGGGCCTGTCCGAAAACATCCGCGCCAAGTCGATCGTCGGCCGCTTCCTCGAGCACGCCCGCATCTACTGCTTCGGCGACGGCCATACGCTGCCGCATCCCAAGGCGGCGCTTTACTTCTCCTCCGCCGACATGATGCCGCGCAATCTCGACCGCCGCGTCGAAGTGCTGTGCCCGATCGTCAATCCGACGGTGCACGAGCAGGTTCTCGGCCAGATCATGGTCGCCAATCTGCGCGATAACGAGCAGAGCTGGAAGGTCTTGCCGGACGGCGCCTCGACGCGCATAAAGGCCGCGCCGGGCGAGGAACCCTTCAACGCCCACAAGTACTTCATGACGAATCCGAGCTTGTCGGGCCGTGGTAAATCGCTCAAGGAATCCTCGCCGCGCAGCCTCATCCGCCGTCTCATCGAAGGCGCGTAAGGCAATCAGAAGCCAGAGGAAAACCGAATCGGTGAAAGGCCGGCTCGACCACGGGCCGGCGATTGCCGTCATCGATATCGGGTCGAACTCGGTGCGTCTCGTCATCTACGAAGGCCTGACGCGCTCGCCGACGCCGATCTTCAACGAGA
The DNA here is from genome assembly GCA_023432845.1 of Pseudomonadota bacterium. GTDB lineage: Bacteria > Pseudomonadota > Alphaproteobacteria > Rhizobiales > Xanthobacteraceae > Pseudolabrys. The sequence goes on along the minus strand of JAEZEY010000206.1, from coordinate 2,358 downwards.
AGGTGCTCGCCGGTCTCGGCCGTCAGGTGCAGACCACCGGCCTGCTGGCGCAGGACGCCATCGATACCGCGCTCAAGGCGCTGGTGCGATTCAAGGCGCTGTGCGAGATCCAGCACGTCCGCACCATTTATCCGATCGCCACCGCGGCCTGCCGCGATGCGCGTAACGGCCGCGCCTTTATCTCGGCGGCCGAGCGCATCCTCGGCAGCAAGATCGAAATTCTGTCCGGCAAGCGCGAGGCGCAGCTCACCGCCTACGGCGTCGTCTCCGGCATTCACAAGCCCGACGGCATCGTCGGCGATCTCGGCGGCGGCTCGCTCGAACTGGTCGATGTGCGCGGCCAGAACGTACGGCGCGGCCTGACGCTGCCACTCGGCGGGCTGGCGCTTCAGGACTTGACCGGCCGCTCGATCAAGAAAGCCGAGAAGCTGGTCGACCAGGCGTTCTCCAATCTCGACATCATGAACGCCGGGGCGGGGCGCACCTTCTACGCCGTCGGTGGCACCTGGCGCGCGCTGGCGCGGCTGCACATGTGGCAGACCGGCTATCCGTTCCATGTCATGCACAACTACCGAATCTCGGCGCGCGAGGCGCTGGAGTTCTCGCGGCTGGTGCACCGCGTCGATACCGAGACCTTGTCGAAGATCGAAGTCATCAATTCGGCGCGCCGTCCGCTGCTGCCTTACGCGGCGCTGGTGCTGGAAAACCTGGTACGCAGCCTCAAGCCGAAAGAGGTCATCATCTCGGCGATGGGCGTGCGCGAGGGCCTTTTATATTCGCTTCTCGACGCCACTGATCGCGCCCGCGATCCGCTGATCGCGGCGGCCGCCGATCTCAATGTGTTGCGCTCGCGCGCGCCAAGGCACGGCGAAGAGCTGATCGAATGGACCGACCGCTTCATCGCCTCGTCAGGGCTCGACGAGACCGCCGACGAGAAGCGGTTGCGCCACGCCGCCTGTCTGCTGGCCGACATCGGCTGGCGCGCGCATCCGGATTATCGCGGTGAGCAGGCGATGAACATCATCGCCCATGGGCCGTTCGTCGCCATCGACCATCCCTCGCGCACCTATATGGCGCTGTCGGTGTTTCTGCGGCACACCGGGTTGAACGAGGAAGAATTGCCGTCGCGCATTCGCGAACTGGCGACACCCTATATTCTCGATCGCGCCCGCGTGCTCGGCGCTGCTATGCGTGTCGCCTACATCCTCACTGCGGGACAGGACGGCGTGCTGCCGAAAGTGCCGATGCGGGTGGTGCGCGGCAAGCTCGTTCTCAAGCTGAGTGGGCCATACGCCAAATTGTTCACTGACCGCGTGTCCGGCCGCCTGCGCCAGTTGGCGCGGCTCATCGGCCGCCAGGCGGTGGTGGAGACTTAACGCTCTCCGGCCGCCACCAGTAAATAGCTAGGCACCGCGAGCGAGTTCAACAAATCGCTCGACTTCCTCCGCCGTCGTCTGGAACGACGTCACCAGCCGCACGATGACATTGCCGTTGTCGTCGGTATCCCAGCGATAGAAAACCGCGCCGGCGGCCTGCAGTTTGTCGCACAACGCCGCGGGCAGGGCGGCGAACACCTCATTGGCCTCAACGGGCCAGACTGGCGCATAGCCGGCCTGCGTGAGGCCATCGCCGAGGCGGTCCGCCATGGCGTTGGCGTGGCGCGCCAGGCGCAGCCAAAGATCGTCCGCAAGGAAGGCTTCCATCTGTGCGGCGATGAAGCGGTGCTTGGACAAGAGCGCGCCGCCGCGTTTGCGCCGCGCCAACATGCCTTCGGCGCGTTTGGGGGCGAAGAAGATCACGGCCTCGGCGCCCATGGCGCCGCCTTTGGTCGCGCCGAAGGACAGCACATCGACACCGGCCTTCCAGGTCATGTCGGCGGCGCTGACGTTGAGCCGAACCAGCGCATTGCCGAAGCGGGCGCCATCCATATGCAGCGCAGCGCCGTGCCCATGGGCGATATCGGCCAGCGTGCGGATTTCGGCGACGCGATAGATGGTGCCGGCTTCTGACGCCTGCGAGATCGACACCGCCGCCGGCGTGACGTGATGCGGTGGGCCCCATGCCGCCTTGTTGCCGAGGCGCGCCTTGAGCGTCTCGGCGGAAATCTTGCCGTTGTCGCCGGGCTGTTCGACGAGCTTGATGCCGCCGCCGAAGAACTCCGGTGCGCCGCATTCGTCGGAGGCGACGTGCGAATTCTGATGGCATAGCACCGCGCCCCAGGGCGGCGTGACATGCGCCAGCGCCAGCGCATTGGCGCCGGTGCCGGTCGGCACCAGGAAAACGGCGACGTCACGCTCGAATAATTCGCAGAACTTCTTCTCGACGCGGCGCGTCCAGTCGTCATTGCCATAGCCGAGG
>JAEZEY010000169.1 GCA_023432845.1 Pseudomonadota bacterium | reverse complement strand
CGTTCACGTTGATGGCCGGGAACAGCAGCGTGCCGGCGTTCTTCATTTCGTACAGCCGATGCACGCCCGTGGTCGTCTCTTCCGAGACGCCGCGAATCCCCTTCGCCACCTTCGTCCACACGCCCGGCCGCGCGGCGAGTTCGCGTCGCAGCGTCTCGAGAATCACGCCCCACTCTTCGGGCTCGGTGGCCGGATCGAAGGCCGGCACGGCGCCCGCCTTCTCGAACTCGTACGCCTTGTGCACGAACAGCGTCGCATCGCCGCCGTCGTCGACGATCAGGGTGGGCCCGCTGCCGTCCGGCCAGATCAGCGCCTCGACCGTGCACCACCAGTACTCGTCGAGCGTCTCGCCCTTCCACGCGAACACGGGAATCCCCTTCGGCGATTCCGGCGTGCCCCCGGTCTCCGGGCGTCCGACGACCACAGCCGCGGCGGCGTGATCCTGCGTCGAAAAGATGTTGCACGACACCCAGCGCACGACGGCGCCGAGCAGGTCGAGCGTCTCGATCAGGACCGCCGTCTGGATGGTCATGTGCAGCGAGCCCATGACGCGCGCGCCGGCCAGCGGCGCCTTGCCCGCGTAGCGCTCGCGCAGGGCCATCAGCCCCGGCATTTCCTGCTCGGCGAGACGCAGTTCCTTGCGCCCCCATTCGGCCAGATTCAGATCCGCCACCTTGTAGGGCTGGCGACCGGCCTTGCGGGCCAGCTCGAACGCATGTGCGGACAATGTTGCAGTGGACATCAGCTACTCCTCAGTGTTTCCGGTACCGGTGATGGATGAATCGGACGTCGAGCGGACAACCGCCGTGGCGGTGAACAGCGTGGGCCCCTTGGCCTCGGTCGCCGGGGTGAGCGGCGCAAAGCGGCGCAGATCGAAGCCGGCCTGTTCGACGAGCCGGCGCACGTGGTCTTCATCGAATCCCAGCCACACGTGCCCCATCTGCTGACGATAGGCCTCGCGCTCGTGCGGCGCCATATCGACGATGAGCAGCCGGCCGCCGGGCACGAGCACGCGACGCGCCTCGGTCAGCGCCAGCACCGGCGACGGCAGGTGATGCAGCACCAGCACCATCACGGCCGCGTCGAGGCTCCGGTCGGCGAGCGGCAGGTCCTCGAGCGTGCCGCGGTGTAACTGGACGTTGTCGAGGTGTCCCGCCGTGGCCCGCGCCGCGGCCAGCATCTCGTCCGATCCGTCCACGCCAATGACCCGGCGCACGACCGAGGATAACGCCGGGAGCAGCTGTCCCGTGCCGCAGCCGAGATCGCCCACCACCCAGTCGTCGGGCAGCAGGCCGACGAGCGCCTGCGCGACGAACTGCGACCCGAACAGATCCTCGCGCAGCCGATCCCACTCGCGCGCGGCGGTCGCGAAGAATTGCTGTGATGTCCGGCTGCGACCCGAGAGCACGCGAGCGAGGCGCCGGGCATCCTGCGCCACCCCGGGTCGGCCCACCAGCTGCGCACGCGTCAACGCCCAGATCTGCGCGCGCGCGCCCTCGTCGTCGCCAACCTCGCCAGTCGCCAGCGCGTAGTAACGGCTGGTGCCTTCGCGGCGGGACGTGACCCAGCCGGCATCGGCCAGGGTCTTCAGGTGCCGGCTGACAGTCGATTGCGGGAGCTGGAGCACGCTGCAGAGCTCCGAGACGGTCAGTTCCTGCTGCTCGAGCAGCCACAGCGTGCGACACCGCGTGGCATCGGCGAGGGCCGAGAACGAATCGAGAAGGGGCAGCGCGGCGGCAGACATCTATCCGTAAATCCGGATGGAATGATACCTAAGAAGATCCGACGGCGCAACCCGGCGGCAGGCACCGGTGTGCGGCCCAGCGGATAAGATGTCGCCCCATGCACCCACTCCTCGTTCTGGCAATCTCCATGGCTGCCGTCATCGGCCTGATCGTCTGGGCCCGCCTGCACGCATTCCTGGCCCTGCTCGTGGGCGCCGTCATCGTGGGCGTGCTCGCGCCGGCCGTCAACACGGCCGATTCGGTGACGCTCGCGGCAACCGAGCTGGGTGCGGTCACCGGCCGCATCGGCATCATCATCGCGTTCGCATCGTTCATCGGCCTGGGCCTCCAGCACAGCGGCGGTGCGGCGCGCATCGGCGCGTTCTTCATCGGCCTGACGGGTGCGAAGCGCGGCCACTACGCCATGGCGGCCAACGGCTACATCCTGTCCATTCCGGTGTTCTTCGACACGGTCTTCTACCTCATGGCACCGCTCATCCGGGCCATGCACGCGCAGGCCCGCTGGGGCTACTCGCTGTTCCTGATGGCCGTGGTGGGCGGTGCGGCAGCCACACACGTGTTCGTCCCGCCCACGCCCGGCCCGCTGGCCGCGGCCGCGCAGCTCAACGTGGATCTCGGGCTGATGATTCCCATCGGCGCGGTCGTGGCGGTGATCGCCACCATGGGCGGGCTGGTCTACGCATCGTGGGCGTTCCGGCGGTGGCCCAACCTGGCCGCCAACGTGCGAGCCGAGATCGAACGGTCCGCCGATGCCGCGCCCGCTGTTGACACGCAGGCGCTGCCCTCGCTCGGCTTGTCGCTGGCGCCCATCGTGCTGCCCATCGTGCTGATTGCCGGCCGCACGGCCGTGGCCGCCATGGGGATGACGGGGCCGGTCGCCACGACCCTCACGTTCGTGGGC
>JAEZEY010000110.1 GCA_023432845.1 Pseudomonadota bacterium | reverse complement strand
GTAGCTCAGCGGGAGAGCACTACCTTGACATGGTAGGGGTCACAGGTTCGATCCCTGTCGCGCCCACCATCTTTACGGGGTTTTTGGCGACCTGCCCGGAGCCGCTGGCCCCAACTTCCACGGAGCTTCCACGGCGCGCTGTTTCGGCCCGGGAAGCGCCGTCGACCAAAGCGTTACCCTTTGCCGTCCGGCCCTGAATCTTGCGGGCGACCTGGATCTGTCGGTGTGAGCTTGAGATCGTCTGGGCGTAGCAGCCCGGCCTCCCGTTGGCAGCTAGCCCTGCGGCCAACACGGGAGACACACCCCGCCGCTCACCCGTTACTCCGGAGGTAACGGGCAAAAGGCTCGGCGCGAGCGGGCCATTGTTATCCGGGCAAAACGCCGACAGCATCATCCTCATCCGATTCATCACGGCCGACGCGCACCGCCGACCGTTGTGTCAGGCTACTCAAAGCCTGCTTGCAATGCAAGCACATGTATGGCTAGTGATCCCGGCATGTCGACCGCCATCCGCAAAAAGATGCCGGGGGGGCGCGCCCCTCAGTTGAGGGATTGGCTGACCTTCATCCGTCCCCATGCCGAGCGCTACCGCGAGCTTGCCCGCGGGCAGCAGAAACAGTTCGTCGAAAACCTCGAAAACAAGACCGGCCGATCGGTCAACACGCTCAGAAGATACATTGCGGCGGCCGAATTCCTCGAAGGTCACGGCATCACCACCTGGCCGGACGGTGTGAGGACGTTGCCGGTGGCTGCGGTTGAGGCCATCGGCCGCGCCAGCCGCAAAGACTTCGCCGCCGGCCGAGAACTGCTCGAAGAGCTTCTCAGAGGCGAAGGGACTATCCGCGGCGTCAAAGTGGGAGCGGAACGCGCCTTGCGCAAGCGGCGCCCAAAACCGCTTCTTGATAACGGTGAGGCAGGCGACGCGGCGATTATCGCGGACGTCAAAGCTTTTGCTTCCACCTTGGATGGCGCGGACGATTGGGTGCCGGGAGATCTCATTGTCAGAAGGGCTCTGGATTGGACCGGACCATACTGGATTTTCCATACGAAGGCGGCGCCGACAATGTGGGTGCCGTTCCTTGGGAGCCATGGCGCGATTGTCTTCGACGATCGCGCGGTGAATGGATACGGCGTGGTGCAGCCCCATAAGCTATTCGTAATGAATGTTGTTGTGGCGACTGCGTACTTCGATTGCGTGTTGGTTTACTGCCAGGCCATGAAATCATTTGTCGAAAGAGCGCTTCAGCAAATGAACGAAGTGTCGAAGGCCAAAATCCGGATCGTCGCCATCGCCGTGCAAAACGAAACATCGTAGGTATAGAGAACCCGAATTTCGAATTCGGCAAGACCTCCTGGAATGGTCAGTTCAAGCCGCTCTATCTGCCGCCAATCCATGCCTGTCCGTACTAATTGGAGCGCATCGAACACGGTCTAAGTGGAGCGGGCGGGAAGATCGCCGAGCCGTGAAGCCCCTGAGCATTGCAGCGAACGCGTACGAGGCGTCGCCGCGAAATGATCCGTTCCTCATGCTATTCCCTGCTTGAAAATCGTTTGGATGTCGGTGCTGCCAATCCAACACTTGATCTCGGTGGTTTGCGTCGCCGCAACCTAGGTTTGCATTGGCCGCGTGGCGCGTCCAGCAACGATTTCCCCGAAACTGCTCCCGAAGTCCTGCGCCGCTTCCATCGACATCACTGCGCGCCACGCAGCCCGCGCTTTGTCGGGACACAACGCCGCATCGGCGAACGAGAGGAATTTTTCGTCGAGTTGCGTGTCGCTCATGCGTTTTCCCGGATCGCCCAGAGCGTAGTGCGCCGGCCTATATCTGGGCCCATATTGCTTTTCATGATTTGAATCTTCCGGTCTCGAAGAATAAGAAACGCGTCGTCGAATCGCTGCTCGTGCGCACGCTGCGTCGACTTTGTCGTCGTTAACGCCGGCCGCCAAAGCGCTCCCGCGATCGGGCAGCCCGTCCGCCAAACTGCTTTTAGAGTTTGTTCTGAAATCAGAACGACGTGCGAAATATTGACCGCAGGGGCATAGTCGCCTAGACTTAAAATAAAAGCGGGCAATATGAATGCAGCAACTCGACACTGACGTCCTGGTTGTAGGGCGGGGGATATCCGGTTTGATGGCCGCGTGGCGCGCGGCGAAAGGCGGCCAACGTGTTCTGGTGGTAGGCCTCGGTGGCGGCGGATCCGGTTGGCTGCAAGGGTGCAATGTCGCTCTCGGCCATGCAGACCCCAATGATAGCGTCGATGCGCATGTCGACGACATTCTCAAGGAGGGGTGCGGGCTAAATGATCCCGGTCTCGTGAGGGATACGGTCGAGAACGCGGTTTTAGGTTTCTATGAACTCGTCGAGCTCGGCGTCCCGTTCGCCCGCGACGGCGACCGTTTTCTTCAGCGCCGGGCCTCGGGGTCCCGCTTTGCCCGAAGTTGCTTTGTCGAGCGCGTGATGTGGGGTCCCGAGTCGTCGGGCATCCTGCAGACTGCACTGAAGAGCAGGGACGTTGCTATTGAAAGGCTGCGTCTGGTACGGCTGGTCGAAATCGAAGGCGGCGTTGTCGGCGCCATAGCATTCGTGCCGAGTACCGGTGAAGTTGTAGCCATCAGATGCAAGGCCACGATACTTGCAAGCGGTGGCGTCGGCGCCTTGTATTCGCACTCGACCTATCCGTCGGACGTCAACGGCAGCTCCTACGCCATCGGTTTTTACGCCGGCGCGTCGCTTGTCGATATGGAGTTCATTCAATTCGAGCCGCTGGTCGGTCGCAATCCGCCGCCGTTGCGTGGCTACGCATTTCCCACGACGCTCTTTGCCGATGGCGCCGTTCTCCGGGACAGGAGCGGTAACAGATTTCTTGATCGCGACGGCCGCAACGAGCGATCCATCGGCAAGGAAGAGATGGTGCGGGAAATGGCGGCGTTGTCGGAACGCAACGCGACTATCGATGGGAGCGGGGTCTGGTTTGATCTGACGGCTTTATCGGAAGCGGACGTCCGAAAATACAAATGGCTCGATCAGATATTCACCAAGCATCGCATCGATTTTACCAAATCGCTCATCGATATCTGGCCGGCTGCGCACAGCTGTCTTGGCGGTCTCGTCGTCGACCGAAAGCGTCAGACGAGCGTGCAGGGTCTGTTTGCCGTGGGCGAAGCGGCCGCGGGGATGCACGGTGCAGGCCATCTTGCGGCCGGCAGCGGTACCGATGTCCTGGGCAGCGGCTATATTGGCGGCGATGCCGCGGCGGCGTATGCAAAGCAACGGGATCCGTTGCCTTGGCCCGGCATAATCCGGGCAGCATCGAAGATGCTGTCCCTTGAGAGTTTGACGGCTTCCGACTCTGGGACGTATTCTGACATTGTCGACCACGCCGAGGAGATACTGAGCCGGACCGCGGGCCTGAATCGAACGGGGCCAGAACTTCAAAAGGGCTTGAACGAGCTGAAGCAGCTATATGACGATATTGCCGCAGATGAGCCACTCCATCCTGCATCGGCTAGGTTGGCCCTGCTGGATCGCATTCTGATCTCCGGCATGATCCTGAATGGTGCTTTGAGGCGTCAGGAAAGCAGGGGCGCGCATCTTCGGAAGGACTATCCGCAAAGAAGCAGTGCCTTTGATCGTAATACTCCGGTCACTTGGTGTCGCGAGTCGCCATTCGTCGATGCATAATGTGTCGTCGGCAAGTGCCGGTGGTCATATGACTTCTTGTGCTGCTAGCGTGTCGATGTCGGCGGCCGGCAGCTCCAGCCACTCGCCGAGAACCTGGTGACTGTGTTCACCGAGAAGCGGCGGCGCAGACCATCCCTCGGTGATGTCGAAGGCAGAATACTTTACCGCCGGACCGATGACGGCTATCTCGCCGTAAGCGGGATGAATGACTTTCTGCACCATGCCTCGGTGGAGCACCTGACGGTCCTGGAAGACCTGGGCGATGTTATTGACGGGTGCGCAGGGGACGCCGGCGTTGTTCAGCGCCGCCAAAATGTCGCCGACCTGACGATTTGCCACGGCCTCGTCAAGAATCTCATAAAGAGCGACACGGTTGGTTATCCGCTCGGTCATTGTCATGAAACGGGGATCGGCAGCCAGTTGCGGCATGCCGACGATACGGACGAATTCTTCGAACTGCCCCTGGGTTCCGCAACCTACAACAAGCCAACCATCGTTCGCCTTGAACGCCTTGTAGGGAACGACGGTGGAGTGTTCCGAGCCCCACTTTTCTCTGACATTCCCCATCAGCAGATACTCCATAGCCGCATCGACAAGAAATGCGACCTCGCTCTCCAGCAGGCTTGTTTCGACCTTCTGGCCTTTCCCTGTGCGGGCTCGATCGAACAGCGCGGCCAAAACGGCGCTACTGGCATATTGACCGCACACAAGATCGAAAACGGACGTGCCAAGCTTGATGGCCTTCCCGCCCGGTTCACCGGTAATGCTCATAAAGCCGCCGACGGCCTGGATGGTAAGATCGAAAGCACCCATGTCGCTGTCGGGACCGTCGGCGCCCATGCCGGACATCGCCGCGTAAACGAGTTTCGAGTTGGCTTTCGACAGCGCCTCATATCCGAAGCCGAGGCGATCCATCACGCCGGGCCGGAAATTTTCCACCAGCACGTCGGCTTGGCAGGCCAGATCGAACGCGATTTTGCGGCCTGCGTCCTGCCGGAGGTCGATGACAATCGATCGCTTGCACCTGTTTGCAGAAATATAGGTCATGCTCAGGCCCTTGTGAAACGGGGGGCCTTGCCTCCTAACCGGGTCGCCATCGGGGCTTTCGAGCTTGACAACGTCCGCTCCAAGATCCCCGAGCTGCATCGTGCAGAACGGGCCCGCATACATGCGGGTAAAGTCCAAGACGCGAATGCCAGTCAGCGGTTTTCTCAAAGTCATTTCATGTCCATGTAGATAATATGGCCGCCAGACTACCGGCCGGTGAACACTGCCGGTCTCTTCTCTGTAAAGGCGACGCTCGCGTGAGCATAGTCCTGGGTCAAATGACAGTTGATGTGATTGCGCGTCTCGACGTCGAGGATATACGCTAATTCGCCGGACCGAGAGGCTGCAAAATTTTCCTTCATATATGCGAAGGCCGCGGTTGGCCCGGCGGCAAGCCGCTGAATAAAGTCTTTCGAGGATTCTTCGAACGACGCCTCATCAAAAATGCGGGTGAGGAGGCCGAGTTGAAGAGCCTCGGAGGCGTCGATCGGCGTTGACAGGAAATAGATTTCTTTTGCTTTTGCAGCGCCAACGATCTGTGACAGCAAATAGCTGCCGCCAAAATCGCCCGACAGCGCCAGTTTCGCGTAGGCGGGCACGAACTTGGTCGTCGTCCCTCCGATCCGGAAATCACACGCCAAAGCAAGTCCAATCCCTGCTCCGGCAACGGCGCCGCGCAAAACCGCAATTGTCGGCTTAGGCATGGTGTAAATAATGTGCACGATCTCCGCGTCGGTGCGTAGTCGGGCGATGGCCTCTTCATGACTGCAGTCATGGAAGCGGCGGCCATCCTGAACATCGCCGCCCGCGCAAAAAGCGCGGCCGGCCCCGGTCAAGCCGACCGCTCTGACATTA
>JAEZEY010000151.1 GCA_023432845.1 Pseudomonadota bacterium | reverse complement strand
GCGGCTCGGTGCGCTCCGGCATCGGTTCAGGACGGCGCTGAATGATGCGCACGCCGTTAAGCGAGGGCGGCAGCGGCGCGACTTGGCGGATGTTGTCAGGCGCGGCGAAGGACGGCGTCGCCATCGCTGTCATAGCCGCCGTTGTAGCAGCCAGCATCGTGCCGGCCATCAAACGCTCGAGCCTGGTCTTACGCATTACGCTTCACTCCGCACCACACGGCGTCCGTTAACACGATGCATCGAATGCGATACGTCTTGCTAACCGGATGCCGGCCGGCCTTTCCGGCACGGTCAGCATAGATCGGGTTTTGTCAGCGTATTATGCAACCGAACGGCGCGCGTAACGAAATGAAATCGGCGAGCGGCCGCCGCTTACCTTGCACTAAAGTGAACGCGACGAGCGATCGCTAAAATTTTAATGATTAACCGGCGTTGATGGTCTCGTCGCCCGGCGCGATGCTCGTTTCATCCTGCATTTGCAGGGTTTCGAGCTTGCGATACAGAGTCGATCGTCCGATTTTGAGACGACGTGCCACTTCCGACATCTGCCCGCGATAATGCTCGATGGCAAAGCGGATCACTTCGCGCTCGATGTCCTCGAGCGGTTTCACGTCGTTGTGATCGTCGGTTAACGACAGCACTGGTTGGGTCTGCGTCATAGCCGAAGGATTAAGCCGCAGCATGCGCTCCTGCAAGCTGATGCTGCCGTCAACGTAAACGGGCGCGGGCTCCATTAACGGTACTGTGTCAGGTGCGCTTACGTTTACCATCGTATCGCCGCACACGCCGGCGAGTTGCGGAAATTCGCCGACGCCGATCGTGTCGCCATCCGCCATGACGACGGCGCGATAAATCGCGTTCTCGAGTTGGCGCACATTGCCGGGCCAGCGATAGGCCGTGAGCGCGGCAAGCGTCGCGGCATCGAAGCCGCGGATGCGCTTGCCCTGCTCGGCGGCGATGCGCATCACGAAGTGCCGCGCGAGCGCCTCGATATCTTCCGGCCGTTGTCGCAGCGGCGGGATAGTGATCGGGAAAACGTGCAGGCGATAAAACAGGTCTTCGCGGAAGCGCCCGGCCTTTACCTCGGAGATCAGATCGCGATTGGTGGCGGAGATGATGCGCACATCGACCTTCACGGTCTTGCGGGAGCCGACGGGCTCGACTTCGCTCTCCTGCAGCGCGCGCAACAATTTCACCTGCGCCGCCGCCGGCAGTTCGCCGACCTCATCAAGAAATAGCGTGCCACCGTCGGCTTCGACGAATTTGCCGGTGTGCTTCTCGGTGGCGCCGGTGAACGCGCCTTTCTCGTGGCCGAACAGGATCGACTCGATCAGATGTTCAGGCAGGGCGCCGCAGTTGACGGCGACGAAGGGTTTGGCGCGGCGTTCGCCGGAGCCGTGAATGGCGCGTGCCATCAATTCCTTGCCGACGCCGCTTTCGCCGTCGAGCAGTACGGGAATGTCAGAGGCGGCGGTTTTCTCCGCGGCTTTCAGCACCGGCGTCATCGCCGAAGAGCGGGTGATGACGTCGGCGAGGCTCAATGTGCCGTCGCGGCTGCGCTTGACGCGCTGCAGTTCGCCAGCCAGCGCGCGGGCGGCGAGCGCGTTGCGCAGCGACACCTCCAGGCGTTCGGGGCTGGCCGGCTTGACGACGAAATCGGTGGCGCCGGCGCGCATCGCCGAGACGACATTGTCGATGCCGCCATGGGCGGTCTGAACGATGACGGGGATGTCGAGGCCGGACTGACGCATCCGCGACAGGACGCCGAGGCCGTCGAGGTCAGGCATGACGAGGTCGAGGATGACGCAATCGACCGGCTGCGCGGTCTCGCCGGTCAGCACACGCAAGGCCGCATCGCCGCCCTCGGCGGTCATCGGCCGGTAGCCGAAACGCTGCACCATCGCTTCAAGCAGGCGACGCTGAACCGGATCGTCGTCGGCGATCAACACGACTTGGGACATATACGCTCCAGAGGCGGCAGTTGTGCCGATTTGGAGCAATGTGGCCCTGACCGCTTAACGGCTGCTTAAGACCCGCCGCCCGCCAGCAGTTTGTCGACGCCGTAATACTGGAGTGCCGAGTAGGCGATGAAGCCCGCCACGAACATGATGCCGACCGGCCGGCTGAGACCGTTGCGCACGAGCAGCAGGACGAGCAGCAGCGCTGTGACCGCGAGCATGACCCACAGATCGAACGCGACGATCTGCGGGGGCACCGGAACGGGCGCGACCACCGCCACCAGTCCCATGATGGCAAACAGATTGTAAATGCCGGCTCCAAGGATGTTGCCGACGGCAACATCGGAGTGCTTGCGGAAAGCCGCCACCACCGCGGTGGCCAGTTCCGGTAGCGAGGTGCCGACCGCGACGATCGTCAGTCCGATCACCGCTTCGTCGACGCCGAGCGTTCTGGCCGTCGCGACGGCCGCCGTCACGAGAAGTCTGGCACCGGTCACGACGGCGACGACACCGCCGACCACGGAAAGAATCGACAACCACGCCGGCTTGGGCGGCTCCTTGAACTCTTCCGCCAATTCCTCCGCCAAGTCGCCCGGATCGTCGTGCTTGCCGCGTCGGCGCTCCTGAACGAAGGCAAAGACCGAATATGTGACGAGCATGGCGACCATCAGCGCGCCCTGCCAGCGATCGATGGTTCCGGACAACGCGAGCGCGGTGAATACCAGGGCCGCGCCCATGCACACGGCCGCATCGCGCATGATCTCTTTCGGTTTCACGACGATGGGGAAAACGATCGCCGACACACCGAGGATCAGAAGAATGTTGGCGATGTTGGAGCCGACGACATTGCCGACCGAGATGCCGGGAAGGCCATCGATCGCGGCTTGCAGGCTCACAACCAGTTCGGGGGCGGTGGTGCCATAGGCGACGATGGTCATGCCGATGATCATCGGCGAGACGTCGAGCCTGCGGGCCAGGGCCACGGCGCCGCGCACGAGATATTCCGCCCCGAACAGGAGCAGCACAAAACCGGTGATGAATTGACCGATAGTCAGCATGGACCACTCCTGTGGAGTCCAGCCGACATCGCAGCCTCGCGGCTGCCAGAGGGGCCCGGTCTGGGATAAAACGGCCACCTGATAACGCTGAAACGGGAAAAGTGCAACGGATCTAGCGTCCATGCTGCGGTGCAAGACGGGCCTGCAGCGTGCGCCGGCGGCGCCGGACCCGTCATGATCCGCCACGAAGTCGTGCGACGTTCGCAGCGGTTGCCAGCCTTGCGATCGTGCCTATGTTGTAAATTCCCGCGGTTTCTCAACGATCGACAGGTCCAATGTCCAAAGCCTCCAAGCGCGCCGTCAACCGTGCCCGCAAGACTTCGGTTTCCAGCAAGACCAGAACTGCACGGAAGGCCGCAGCCGGCCGCCGGCCGAAGGCGGGTGGCGCCGTCAGGCTCGGCGACCTGCCGGACTGGAATCTCGACGATCTCTATCCGGGCATCGAGAGCACCGCGCTCAAGCAGGACCTGTCCTGGATGGACAGCGAATGCGTGGCCTTCGAGGAACTGTACAAGGGCAAGCTTGGCGTGCTGGCGGCGCAGCCCGGCGCCAGCGAGGCGTTGTGCGAGGCGGTGAAGCGCTATGAGAAGATCGCCGACGTGCTCGGCCGCATCGGCTCCTATGCCGGGCTGCTGCATGCCGGCAATTCGACCGACCAGACGATCGCCAAGTTCTACGGCGACATGAATGAGCGCATCACGACGGCGTATTCGCATCTCCTCTTTTTCGATCTCGAGCTCAACCGCATCGACGACAAGCTCCTCGACAGCGCGATGGCCGAAGGTCCGCTCAGCCACTACCGGCCGTGGATCGAGGATGTGCGCAAGGAAAAGCCGTATCAGCTCGAGGATCGCATCGAGCAGTTGTTCCACGAGAAGTCGCTGACCGCGTATTCGGCGTGGAACAGATTGTTCGACGACACCATCGCGGCGCTGCGCTTCAAGGTGCGCGGCAAGGAATTGCCGATCGAGCCGACGCTCAACTTCATGCAGGACACCGACGGCAAGAAGCGCAAGGATGCCGCCGAGGCCTTGGCGAAAACCTTCAAGGCCAATCTGCGGCCGTTCACCCTGATCACCAATACGCTCGCCAAGGACAAGGAAATCTCCGACCGCTGGCGCGGCTTCAGGGATGTCGCCGATGCGCGGCATCTGTCGAACCGCGTCGAGCCGGAGGTGGTCGAGGCTTTGGTGTCGGCGGTGCGGGCCGCTTATCCGAAGCTGTCGCACCGCTATTACGCGCTGAAGGCGAGCTGGTTCGGCAAGAAGAAGCTGGCGCATTGGGATCGCAACGCGCCGCTGCCCAAGGTCGAGCAGCGCAGCATTCCGTGGACCGACGCGCGCAATACGGTGCTCACGGCCTATGGCGCCTTTTCACCGACGATGGCGGAAGTGGCCGATCGCTTCTTCCAGAAGAACTGGATCGATGCCGGCGTTCGTCCGGGCAAGCAGCCCGGCGCGTTTTCGCATCCGACCGTGCCATCGGCGCACCCCTATGTGCTGATCAACTATCAGGGCAAGCCGCGCGATGTCATGACGCTGGCGCATGAGCTGGGTCATGGCGTGCACCAGGTGCTGGCGGCGCCGAACGGCGCGCTGATGGCGCCGACGCCGCTCACGCTCGCCGAGACCGCCAGCGTGTTCGGCGAAATGCTGACCTTCCGCAAGCTGCTCGCCAACACCACGGACCGGAAGCAGCGCAAGGCCATGCTCGCCGCCAAGGTGGAGGACATGATCAACACGGTGGTGCGGCAGATCGCGTTCTACACCTTCGAACGCAAGGTCCACACCGAGCGACGCAATGGCGAACTCACCGCCGACAAGCTCTGCGAACTGTGGATGTCGGTGCAGTCGGAAAGCCTCGGGCCGGCGATCGATCTAAGACCGGGTTACGAGACTTTCTGGGTCTACATCCCGCACTTCATTCATTCGCCGTTCTACGTCTACGCCTATGCCTTCGGCGACTGCCTCGTGAACTCGCTCTATGCGGTCTACGAGCAATCCGAGAGCGGCTTTGCCGAGCGCTATCTGGCCATGCTGTCGGCCGGCGGCACCAAGCATCATTCCGAACTGCTGGCCCCGTTTGGCCTCGACGCCCGCGACCCGAAATTCTGGGACGGGGGCCTGAGCGTAATCGCGAAGCTGATCGAGGAGCTGGAGGGGCT
>JAEZEY010000150.1 GCA_023432845.1 Pseudomonadota bacterium | reverse complement strand
CTTTGAAATCGACTGGGGCAAGAATGAGTTCTTCCGGAACCATTCGTGTCTGTTTCTGTCCTCGGACCGGACGGATGGCACGTACTTTTATGCCGGCGACACGGACGAGGAGGTCGTGCGACAAGCCAAGCCAGTCTACGCTCGTGAACTTCGATCCGTGAAGCGGCGGCTGGACCTAATGGGATACTCGATCGAGTCCTGTCGTGGCAAATTTGACGAGCAGAGGACGTTCTTCTTTCGGCATCAGGATTCGGATGAGCACGAGCAGCTCACTTTCGATCGGTTTGCCACCGTAATCAAATCTGTGGATGTGACGAAGCTCAATATTCCCGGGCCCTCCGATAACTACGATTTTGGAGAGTATGCGGCGCGGTGCATCTTGTCGGATCCTGGCTTCCCCTCGCTGGGCATGAGCGAGCACGATTTGCGCTGGTCGGCAGGAGAGTTTCTCGACAACATGGATCCGTATTTGACCTTGCGACTGCTGGCTGAGAACCCGACCAATCTCGATCACCCGGTGATTTGGCGCTATCACGACGTGGTGGAAGGCGGGTACGTTGAGGCGACCTCCATTTTTGAGGGCCTTGAGTCGCACGCCCAGATTCTGGTGGTCACCGAGGGGAGTTCCGACTCCGGCATTCTGAAAAAGGCACTGAGTTGTCGCTTCCCGGAGGTTGAAGATTTTTTCCTCTTCGTGGATATGAAAGACAACTATCCATTCACCGGAACGGGCAATCTGCTGCGTTTCGTGCAAGGGCTGAGTGCCATCCGGCATCGACGGAAGACGCTCGTCGTGCTCGACAACGACACGGCAGGCAACGAAGTTGCCAGTCGCCTAGACGAACAGCTGCTGCCGAAGAACTTTGTCGTCTGCGTTCTACCGGAGCTCGGCGAGTGCAATCAGTTTCAGACGGTGGGGCCGTGCGGGCAGAGTCGCGAGAACGTCAACGGCAAGGCCTGCGCCATCGAGATGTTTCATGATTTGGGATTCCAGATGCCCGCAGCACCCACTCCCACCGTCCGTTGGACTGCGTTCAATGCAAAGCTGCAGCAGTATCAAGGAGAGTTGGAAGACAAAGAACAATTTACGCGCGCATTCCTGCAGTCCGGTTGGCGCTCGGCGGACTACGACTGGTCGAAGTTGACCGTCTTGTGGGAACATCTATTCGACAGGTGTTGCGCCATTTGAGTGGCAGCCGGGCGCGGCTCAACACACCGGTGTTTGCACGTGCCTCGGTCAAGTGAATGCAGTTGCCCGTGCAGGGCCGCTCACGGTTTGTCAGTCTGTTGAGAGGATAGGACCAGGAAGATGGATGAAAGCCTGCTACGCAAACTCCTGGAACGAGCGCACATTCCCATTCCGGGAGACTCCTCCTTCTTGTCGTCGATGGAACGCAACCGGGCCATTGAAACCGCGGTGATTCACCATCACCGCCTGGCGTTCTATTTCTGGGTTCGCTGGACGACCAACAAGTTCACGACTTCACTCTCGACGCAGGAACTGGCGCCCGATCTGGTGACGGTCGACTGGCATGATGACGTGGGCTGCCCGGACGACTGCGTATTTGACGAGCTTCGGCTCTTGGTTGATCGTCTCGAAGTGGACAACGTGAACGACGAAGCGTGCCTGAGAGATGCCACGAAAAGGCGGCAAAGGAGCGAGAATAACGTCGCCGTCTATTCCTTTCTTGGCCTGCGTTCGTTGAACGACGGCCACATCTACCCGGCCCAGTACCTCAATGCGCTCGGCCATGTGTACGTGCTCTATAAGCAAGGGCGCAAGCAAAGCCTGAAGATGACCGATCAATTCGGCAACGAGCATGAAACCCACTACTTCCGCAAGGTTGGCGACCTGATAAAAAGACTCGACGAATCGCCACGCCCCACCTACTTCGATCTCGACGTCGATTATTTCTTCAAGGAAAGCCGGGACAAGATCCACGGCGCCGAAGTGATGGTGCCGGAAGACGAGATCCGCAGTCTGCTTGATCTGGAGAGCGGTCTGCCGGCTCATCTGATGTCACGACCCTTACGGGGAGTGACGATCGCGCTGGAGCCGACTTACTGCGGAGGTGTGAACGGATGCTTCCGAGCGATGTCTGTAATCTGCGAGACTCTCTTCGAGGGATCGCTGCTCGGCGATAAGGTCAATTGGCGTCGGCCGGAGTAAGTGCTCAGTCGTTGGGCGATTGGGTCTCAATCCAACATTTGTTCCGTGACATGCGAGGTTCGTGATGAGTGAAGAAATGCCTTTTACCGCCGAGTCGTTATTCGCCGAGTGGCGAAAGCAAGCGGAAGAAAAACAACAGCGACACCAAGCCATTGTCGAATCTGCAGAATACCGGACCCAACTTGCGCGACTCGGCCAGATCACGATCGACTTTGTAATCACCCTAAGGCTGTGTTGGATTGCCACGACGCGAGCCGGGGATTGGGTGGACAAGTCGCTGTTCATGCGCAGCATTGACGACCTGATGCAATCCGCGCTGCTCATTCGTACTGCGGTGCATGAAGGATTGCGAAACTCGGCGCGGCGCGAGCTGAGGTACATGGTCGAACTGGCCATCAAGTCCTTGTACGTAGACCAACAAATGCCCACTTCGTCGCTGGACCATCGGTTGATTTACTTTGATCGAAAACTCGACCCCAGTTCCATCACGCCTGTCAAAGACCTCAGGTTTGGAATCCTGGGTGCTGCCCAGGCGCAGCTGACGATCGACAAGCTCCTAGCGGCTTACTCCAGGG
>JAEZEY010000125.1 GCA_023432845.1 Pseudomonadota bacterium | reverse complement strand
GCCTAGAGACACACGCATGTCCGACCGCATCTACAACGTCCTGTTTCTTTGCACCGGCAATTCGGCGCGCTCGGTGATCGCCGAGGCGATCCTCAACCGTGAAGGCCAGGGCCGCTTCCGCGCCTTCAGCGCCGGCAGTCAGCCAAAAGGCGCGGTCAATCCGCACACGCTCAAGCTGCTGCGCAATCTCGGCTACGATGTCTCCGGCTTCCGCTCCAAGAGTTGGACGGAGTTCGCGCAAGCCGGCGCGCCGCAGATGGATTTCGTCTTCACCGTCTGCGACGACGCAGCGGGCGAAGCCTGTCCGGTGTGGCCGGGTCAGCCGATGACGGCGCATTGGGGCATTCCCGATCCCGCGGCCGCGACCGGCAGCGACGCCGAGATCGCGCTCGCCTTCGACGAAGCCTACCGCATGCTCAGCCGCCGCATCGACCTGTTCCTGGCGCTGCCGATTGCCAAGCTCGACGCGATGGTGCTGCACAAGAAGCTCAAGGACATCGGCGCGTCCGAGGGTGCGACGCAGATGGCGCAGGCGGAATGAATTGAGACATGTATTTTCATGCATGCTCCAAACTCCGTTCATTCCCGCGCAAGCGGGAATCCGGAGCGGCAATCGCTAAACTGAATATTTGCGTCCCTGGGTCTCCGCTTTCGCGGGGACGAACGGATGGGGAAGGGTCGCTCTATGTCGACGTTTGAACGTTATCTCACGCTCTGGGTCGCGCTCTGCATCGTCGCCGGAGTTGCGCTCGGCCATCTGATGCCGGGCGTCTTTCACGCGATCGGTTCGGCCGAGATCGCGCGCGTCAATCTGCCGGTCGCGGTTCTGATCTGGCTGATGATCGTGCCGATGCTGATCAAGATCGACTTTGCCGCCCTCGCCAAGGTCAAGGAGCACTGGCGCGGTATTGGCGTCACTCTGTTCATCAACTGGGCGGTGAAGCCGTTTTCGATGGCGGCGCTCGGCTGGTTGTTCATTGGCTATCTCTTTCGGCCCTATCTGCCGGCCGACCAGATCAACTCCTATATTGCCGGCCTCATTCTGCTGGCCGCGGCGCCGTGCACGGCGATGGTGTTCGTGTGGAGCAATCTCACCAAGGGGGAACCGCATTTCACGCTGTCGCAGGTGGCGCTCAACGACACCATCATGGTGTTCGCCTTCGCACCCATTGTCGGCCTGCTGCTCGGCCTGTCGGCGATCACCGTGCCGTGGGACACGCTGCTGCTCTCGGTCGCGCTCTATATCGTCGTGCCGGTATTCGCGGCGCAAATGCTGCGCCGTCGCGTTCTTGCGACAAGCGGCAGGGCCGCGCTTGATGGACTGCTTGCCCGGCTGCAACCCTTGTCGCTGGTCGCACTGCTGGCGACGCTGGTTCTGCTGTTCGGCTTCCAGGGCGAGCAGATTCTGGCGCAGCCCTTGGTGATCGCGCTGCTGGCGGTCCCGATCCTGATCCAAGTCTATTTCAACGCCGGGCTGGCCTATGTTCTCAACCGCGTTGCCGGGGAGCAGCATTGCGTCGCCGGTCCTTCGGCGCTCATCGGCGCCAGCAATTTCTTCGAACTGGCCGTTGCGGCAGCGATCAGCCTGTTCGGCTTCAATTCCGGCGCGGCGCTGGCGACCGTGGTCGGGGTTTTGATCGAGGTGCCCGTCATGCTGACCGTCGTCTATATCGTCAACAGGAGCCGAGATTGGTACGACCAAGGTTCGAGCGGGCTTACCAAGGCCTGAATTCGAGTCATTCGCTCGTGGCCGGCCGTGCATAACTCACCACTGTCTTCCGCATTGCCCTTTCGCCCGCCGCATGGTTAGTTCGCGGCCCGAATTGCCGGACCTTCTCTGATGGCGCGTGACCAGATCGACATGACCCCGCTCGAGACGCGCGACGAACTCGTCGCCTGGCTCGAAGCGGGCTGCAAGCCGAAGACCCAGTTCCGCGTCGGCACCGAGCACGAGAAGTTCGTCTTCACGCTCAACGATCACAGGCCCGTGCCCTATGCCGGGCGGCGCTCGATTCGCGCGCTGCTCGACGGCATGCACGCTTTGCTCGGCTGGGAGCCGATCATGGAGGGCGAGAACATCATCGGCATGTTCGACGTCACCGGCGGCGGCGCGATCTCGCTGGAGCCGGGCGGCCAGTTCGAATTGTCGGGCGCGCCTTTCGACAACGTGCACCAGACCGCCGCCGAGCTGTTCGCGCATCTGGCGCAGGTGCGCGAAGTGGCCAAGCCGATGGGTCTCGGCTTCATCGGCTTGGGCATGACGCCGACCTGGTCGCGTGCCGATATGCCAGTGATGCCCAAAGGCCGCTACAAGATCATGACCGCCTACATGCCGAAGGTCGGCACGCGCGGTCTCGACATGATGTATCGCACCTGCACGGTGCAATCGAATCTCGATTTCTCCACCGAAGCCGACATGGTCAAGAAGTTGCGTGTGTCGCTGGCCTTGCAGCCGGTGGCCACCGCGCTGTTCGCCAATTCGCCGTTCACCGAAGGCTGCCCCAACGGCTACCTGTCGGCGCGCTCGGAAATCTGGCGCGACACCGACAACAACCGCGCCGGCATGCTTCCTTTCGCCTTCGAGGAGGGTATGGGCTTCGAGCGCTACGTCGACTACGCGCTCGACGTGCCGATGTATTTCATCAAGCGCGGCGACAGCTATATCG
>JAEZEY010000120.1 GCA_023432845.1 Pseudomonadota bacterium | reverse complement strand
GCCTTGTCCGCTTAGGCGGGGGCGTTCCTGAACTTGAAGCGTTAGTCTTTGATCGTGGTGCCGCTGCCCGACACGGTGACCTGGATGGCGTCGAGCGATTCGCGTTCGATCTCCGCGGTCCAGGCATCGATGGCACCCTTGGCCTGCGCGAAGGCCTGTCCCTCCCGCCCCATATGATGGGTCAGCGAACCGCAGCAGCCCTCTTCGACCATGACCACCTCAATGCCATGGCGGTTGAGCAGGCGGATGGTGGCTTCGTTGGTCGAAGGCCGCAGCACCGGGCCGATGCAGCCGCCAAGCAGCGCCACCCGGCCGCGGCGTTCGCCAGAGGCCGAGTAAACCTTGCGGCCGCGGTCCGAGGACGGCGCCGGGATTTTGGCCGGCGTCAACCGCAGCATCGCGGCGATCCGCGTCATGCCGATAGCCGCGAAGACCGGGGCGATGGGACGCGCCAGCCAGCCGCCGACCGCCGCGAGGCGGAACAGCGACCGGTTGGTCAGGACATGGGCCAGCATGGCGCGGATCGCCCGGTCGTGCAGCGGGCGCTTATAGGTCTTCTCGATGTGGTCGCGGCCGTGATCGACCAGGTGCATGTAATGCACCCCGGACGGACAGGTGGTCATGCAGGACAGGCAGGACAGGCAGCGGTCGATATGCTTGACCACCTCGCGGCTCGCCGGGCGGTCGTTCTCCAGCATGTCCTTGATGAGGTAGATGCGACCGCGCGGGGAATCGAGTTCGTCGCCGAGCAGCACATAGGTCGGACAGGTCGCGGTGCAGAAGCCGCAATGCACGCAGGCACGCAGGATCTTGTCCGCTTCGGCGATCTGCGGATTGGCGAGTTGGGCGAGGCTAAAGTTGGTCTGCATGATTTTGCTTACACCCCCGCCCACATGCGGCCGGGATTGAGCACGCCCTTGGGGTCGAAACTGTCCTTCACGCGCTTGCTCAAGGCCGCCAAGGCAGGTTCCTGCGGCTGGAATACATCGAGCGAAGCGCGCAGCGCCGCCGGCGCGCGAATGAGGGTGGCGTGGCCGCCGATCTCGGCGACGGCGCGGCGGATCGAGCCGGGATCGGCCTCGTTCTCGAACGGCATCGCCACCCAGACGAGACCGCCGCCCCAATCGTAGAACATCTGCGCCGCCGGCGTGATGAGATCGACCAGCCGGTGCGCCTGCGCCGGCGCGGTGGAGATGCGCCAGAGCGGCCGGGCGCGCGCGGCCTCGGTCGCGAACGGCGCGACCTGGCGCACGCTGCGCCACACCGCCTTTGAGTCGGCATCGCCGAGCGCTACCGCGGGTCCGAAGGTCTGCATCAGCTTGATCAGCATGTCGGTCCGATGCGCGACCGAAGGAGCCACCCCTTCGAGCCGCAGCACCGTCGCAGCTTCGGGCTTCGGCAGGCCATCGAAATAGGAAGCGACATGGTCCGGCAGATGCGCCGCCGCGGACACATCGCAGGACGAGCCGAGCGCCGCCGCCATCGCCGCGCAGGCCTGAGCGTCGTCGAGGCCTTCGACCACAACGGTCGCTTCGGTTTCCGGCTTGGGCAGCACTTTGACGGTGACTTCGGTCATGGCGGCCAAAGTGCCCCAGGAACCGGCCAGCACCTTGCATAGATCGTAGCCGGTAACGTTCTTCACCACCCGGCCACCCGACTTCACGGTCTCGCCGCGACCCGTCACCACAGTGGCACCGAGAAAGTGGTCGCGCGCAGCGCCGGCCTTGATGCGGCGCGGACCGGAGAGATTGACTGCAAGCGTGCCGCCAATGGTGCCCTGCCCGGCCTCCTGGCCAAGTAAGGGGCCGTAGTCCATCGGCTCGAAATCAAGTTGCTGATTGTTGTCGTGGAGCAGCTTCTCAATCTCCGCCAGAGACGTGCCTGCCCGCGCCGACAGGATGAGTTCATCCGGCTCGTACATCAGGACGCCTGTCAGTGCCGACAGGTCTAGGGTCATTTCGGTCTGGCTCGGCCGGCCGAGCACACGCTTGCTGCCGGTGCCGACGACGTCGAACGCCTTGTCGTTGCCGAGCGCCCAGCGCACGGCTTCCTCGACCTGGGCGGTGTCGGTGGGTTTGAGGATTTCGGTCACGAACGAACTCATTGGAAAAAAATACGGCGGCGACTGTCAAAACCGCGGCAGATCCGGGAACGGCAGCTGCCCGCCCGCGATGTGCATGCGGCCGAGCTCGGCGCAACGGTGCAACTGTGGAAACACCTTGCCGGGATTGAGCAGCCCCTTGGCGTCGAAGGCGCATTTGACGCGCTGCTGGGCGTTGAGGTCGATCTCGGAGAACATCGCCCCCATCAGGTCGCGTTTCTCGACACCGACTCCATGCTCGCCGGTCAGCACGCCGCCGACCTCGACGCAAAGTCGCAGGATATCGGAGCCGAACTCCTCGGCACGATCGAGCTCGCCTGGCTTGTTGGAGTCATAGAGGATCAGCGGATGCAGGTTGCCGTCGCCGGCGTGAAAAACGTTGGCGACCCCGAGTCCGTACTTTTCCGACAGCTCCTTCATCCGTGCCAGCACCAGCGGCAACTTGGCGCGCGGAATGGTGCCGTCCATGCAGTAATAATCCGGCGAGATGCGGCCCGCCGCCGGGAACGCCGCCTTGCGGCCGGCCCAGAACAAGAGCCGTTGCGCTTCCGACTGCGAGGCCTGACAGGACACCGCGCCGCAGTCCCGGGCGATGGACACGACGCGTTCGATGAGGTGATCGACTTCGCGCGACGGCCCGTCCAACTCGACGATCAGCAGGGCTTCGACGTCGAGCGGATAACCGGCATGCACGAACTCCTCCACCGCGTGGATGGCCGGTCGGTCCATCATCTCCATGCCGCCCGGAATGATGCCGGCGGCGATGATCTTCGAGACGCATGCGCCGCCCTGCTCAGAGGTCGGGAAGCCGATCAGCACCGCGCGCGCGGTCTCCGGCTTCTTCAGAATCCGCACCGTCACTTCCGTGACGACGCCGAGGAGTCCTTCTGAACCGACGACAAGGCCGAGAAGGTCGTAACCTTCGGAATCCAGGTGCTTGCCGCCGAGGCGCAGCACCTCGCCGGTCATCAGCACGATCTCGCAGCCGAGCACATTATTGGTGGTCATGCCGTATTTCAGGCAGTGCACGCCGCCGGAGTTCTCGGCGACATTGCCGCCGATGGTGCAGGCGATCTGCGACGACGGATCGGGCGCGTAGTAGAAGCCGGCATGGGCGACCGCGTTCGACACGGCGAGATTGGTCACGCCGGGCTCGACTACGGCGATGCGATTGTCGAAATCGATTTCCCGGATTTGATTAAATTTGGCCATGCCGAGCAGCACGCCGTCGGCGAGCGGCAGCGCACCGCCCGACAGCGAAGTGCCGGCCCCGCGCGGCACCACCTTGATGCCCTCGGCGTGGCAGTATTTCAGGATCTCGGCGACCTGCTGCGTAGTTTCCGGCAGCACGACAACCATCGGTAATTGGCGGTAGGCGGTCAGCCCGTCCGATTCGAACGGCCGCATTTCGCGTTCGCGATCGATTACACCCTCGCCCGGCACGATGCTGCGCAGCACCTTGACGATCTCGGCACGGCGGCTGAGGATTGTCTGATCCGCCTCGGGCATCTTGACCGACATCGAACTATTCTCCCCGCGCGACGTTACGTCCCAACCATATGTGTTTGCGCCGATACCGGTCACGACTCGATTGACATCTTCGGCCGGCGGACGCATGCCGCTACTGTAATATACGTGGAGCATGGGCGCATGTCGCCCGTAACGACGAAAGGAAGCACGTAATGAGGAAAACGCTTTTTCGGGGCGTTCTCTGTGGGGCCGCATTGACTGTGTTGGCGGCCCACGGTGCCACGGCGCAGGATCTGGCGGCAGGTGAAACCTCGTTCAAGAAGTGCCTGCCCTGCCACGCCGTCGGCGAGGGCGCCAAGAACAAGGTGGGGCCGATCCTCAACGGTCTCGACGGCCGGAAGTCAGGTACGGTTCCGGGCTATTCTTACACCGACGCCAACAAGAACTCGGGCATTACCTGGAACGAGGCTGAATTCCTCGATTACATCAAGGACCCGCGCGCCAAGATCAAGGGCACCAAGATGATCTTCCCGGGCATCAAGAACGAGACCGAGGCCAAGAACCTCTGGGCTTATCTCAAGCAGTTCGACGAAAGCGGCAAGAAGAAGTAGGTCTGGGCAGGCCGGAGC
>JAEZEY010000085.1 GCA_023432845.1 Pseudomonadota bacterium | reverse complement strand
CATTCCGGGGCGCGCCGCAGGCGCGAACCCGGAATCCAGCGACAGATCGTTAGCATTTCCGGTGGCTCTGGATTCCGGGCTCGCTCGCTTTGCGAGCGACCCGGAATGACAAAGTCACAAACTTCGCGCGATCAAGAGCTTCATGATCTCGTTCGTCCCCGCATAGATACGCAGCACACGCGCATCGCGGTAGAGGCGCGAGATCGGATATTCGTCCATGAAACCGTAGCCGCCGAACAGCTGCAGACAGCGGTCGAGCAACTGGCCGAGCGTGTCGGTGAGACGATATTTGGCCATCGACGCGGTCACGGTGTCGAGCCTGCCTTCGATGTGCTGGCCGATGCAATGGTCGAGGAACACCTTCGCGATGGTGGCGTCGGTCTTGCAGGCGGCCAGCTCGAACTGGGTGTTCTGGAACTCGATGATTGTCTTGCCGAAGGCCTTGCGTTGCTTGACGTAATCAATCGTCAAGCGCAGCGCGCGTTCCATCATGGCGACGGCGTTGATGGCGACAATCAGCCGCTCCTGCGGCAGTTCCTTCATGAGCTGATAGAAGCCCTGCCCGGTTTCGGTGCCGAGCAGATTTTTGGCGGGCAGCTTGACGTCGTCGAAGAACAGTTCGGACGTATCGGCTGCGTCCATGCCGAGCTTTTGCAGCTTGCGGCCGCGGCGGAAGCCGGGCGCGTTGTCGGTCTCGACCACCATCAGCGACACGCCCTTCGATCCAGCCGACGGATCGGTCTTGGCAACGACGATGATGAGGTTGGCGTGCTGGCCGTTGGTGATGAAGGTCTTGGAGCCGTTGAGCACATAACCGTTGCCGGACTTCTCGGCCTTGGTGCGCACGCCCTGCAGGTCAGAGCCGGTGCCCGGCTCCGTCATGGCGATGGCACCGATCATTTCGCCGGAGGCGAGCTTCGGCAGCCAGCGTTTCTTCTGCTCTTCGGTGCCGTAGTGAAGAATGTAAGGCGCAACGATGCCGGAGTGCAGCGGCGCGCCGAAGGAGTCGAAGCCGCCGAGCGAGTATTCGCGGTAGATGACGGCCTCGTGACCGAAATTGCCGCCGGCACCGCCATATTCCTCCGGCAGCGACGCGCCGAGCAGGCCGGCTTCGCCGGCCTTGGTCCAGACATCGCGCGGGTAGATGCCGGCCTCGTGCCATTCATCGAGATGCGGAGAATATTCGTCGGCGACAAAGCGGCGGGCCTGCTCTTCGAGCAGCACCAGATCCTCCGTCATCCAGGACGGGCGAGGCAGATTGAGAGCTTCCATTGGCGGCATTCCCGGCGAGTCGCTTGTTTGCCGGGAGAATAAAGGGCCGGACGGGCGGAAGCGAGGGCTTGCCCGGCTCCAGTCGCGCGAAAAATAGTGCGGGCGGAGACCGCGAAGTCCCCGCCCGCCCGGTATCGAGTGCAGAAGCCGGCCTGCGTTACTTCGCCGGGTCCTTGACCTTTTCGATCTTGTCGAACTCGACGTTCTGGTTGACGCCGTTCACCTTCTCGACGCGACGGATGTAGACCGTCTGCACGATGTCGCGGGTTGCCGGGTCGATGGAGATCGGGCCGCGCGGGCTTTCCCAAGCCATGCCCTTGGCGGCGGCGATGAGCGATTCACCGTCGGTCTTGCCGCCGGTCTTCTTCAGCGCCTCGTAGATGAGGTGCATGCCGTCCCAGCCGCCGATCGAGAAGATGTCCGGGTTGCGCTTGAACTCGGCGTTATAGGCCTTCACGAACTCCTCATTCATCTTCGACTTGTGTTCCCAGCCATAGTGGAACACCGTGATGATGCCGAGCGCGGCGTCGCCCATGTTCTTGAGCGCGACGTCGTCCATGGTGATTTCACCCTGGCCCATGACCTTGACCTTCTTGGGGTCAATGCCGCGTTCCTGCAGCGCCTTGGCGAAAGCCACCGGCTGAGCGCCACCCGGAATGAATACGAAAATCGATTCCGGATTGAGGTCCTTGGCGCGCTGAACGAAAGCGGAGAAGTCCGGGTTGGCGACCGGCATGCGCACCGAGCCGACGATCTCGCCGCCGGCCGACTTGAAGCCCTTGTGGAACCAGGTTTCGGCGTCGATGCCCGGACCATAGTCGGCGACCATGGTGTAGGCCTTCTTGATGCCCTGCTTGGCCGCCCATTTGCCGAGCGTGTCTTCGAGCTGCGGAATGGTGAGCGAGGTGCGCGCGATGTAAGGCGACTTGGTGGTGATGACCGAAGTCGCCGCGTTCATGACGACCATGAACTTCTTGGCTTCGTCCGACGGACCGGCGGCGCCGAGCGCTTCCGGCGTCAGCGTGAAGCCGGCGAGGATGTCCACCTTGTCACGAACGATGAGTTCCTGTGCCAGACGCTTGGCGACGTCCGGGTTCGGACCGCCGGTGTCCTTGCGGATGATCTCGATCTTCTTGCCGGCGACCTTGTCGCCATGCTGCTTGATGTAGAGCTTGACGGCGTTGTCCATCTGCGCCGCGGTGTCGGCGAACTGGCCCGAATAGGCCATGATCAAACCGATCTTGACGGTGTCCTGTGCCGAGGCCGAGGATGCGGCCGACGCAGCCAGGAGCGCGGCCGCCAATACCAGACCAGTTTTCTTCATCAAAATCCTCCCGATACGGCCGCTCGGAAAATCGGCGGCTTCCTCCTCAAAATAGCGGCATTTCCGGCGTTCGTCACGCCTTTCGCGCCGCAGGCATCATACGGAAACGCCCCAAATGCTCAACTTCGCGGTCTTCGACCATCTCGACAGCAGTGGCGCACCATTGGGCACGTTCTTCGAGGAG
Source organism: Pseudomonadota bacterium (assembly GCA_023432845.1). Classification (GTDB taxonomy): domain Bacteria; phylum Pseudomonadota; class Alphaproteobacteria; order Rhizobiales; family Xanthobacteraceae; genus Pseudolabrys. The sequence continues at coordinate 2,356 of JAEZEY010000085.1, read as the reverse complement.
AGGCTTTCCCTGATCGAAGCGATCGAACGCGCCGGCTTCGCCGGCTATCACCTGGCCGAACACCATTCGACACCGCTTGGGCTGGCGGCAAGCCCCAGCGTCTTTCTCGCCGCGGCGATCCAGCGCACGCGGACCTTGCGGCTTGGCCCACTGGTCTACGTGCTGCCGCTCTACCACCCGCTGCGCGTTTACGAGGAAATCTGCATGCTGGATCACATGAGCGGCGGCCGCCTCATGGTCGGTGTGGGCCGCGGCGGTGCGCTGGTCGAGCACGAACGTTATGGGATTGATCCCACCAGCGCCTCACCGCGCTATCATGAAGCTTTCGCCGTGCTGATGCGCGCCTTCGAAAACGATGTGATCAACTTCGAAGGCCAGTTCTTCACCTTCAAGGACTATGTGGTGCAGGCCAAGCCCGCCCAACTTCCTCATCCGCCGCTGTGGTACGGCGCGCCGAGCCCCGACGCCATCGCCTGGGCTGTGCCGAAATCGATCAACGTCGTCTCCCTCGGACCGGCCGACCGCGCCAAGGCCATCAGCGAACGGTACCGCAACGACTGGCGCGCGCTCGGCCGCGACGATGCTGCACTGCCGCATATCGGCATCACGCGACATGTGGTGGTCGCCGACACCGACGCCGAAGCGCGGCGGATCGCCGGTGCGGCCTATGCCACCTGGCGGCAGTCGATGGACTGGCTGTGGCGGCATGCCGGCCAGGATTTCACGCTGAAAGCCATCTATCCGCAAAGCTTCGCCGAACTCGAAGGCATCGGCCATGGCATTGCCGGCTCACCGGCGACCGTGCGCGGTTACATGGAACAGCTCGAGCGCGAGACCGGCGTGAACTACGTGCTGTGCCAGATGGTGTTCGGCGACATGAGTTTTGGTGATGCAACCCATTCGATCGATTTGTTCGCCAAGGAGGTAATGCCGGCGTTTCGGTAGGCACAACCTCACGGAGTGTATGGTGACGCGATCGACAAGCGTGCTACCACCCTCTCTCGCCTTGCCCGGGTACAAGTTGCAATGACCTCACCGACAGCAGACGCCGCGTATGGCGTCGAATCGACCTACGCCTGGCGGCGCCTCGCCGCCGGCCTGATGCTCAGCACGCTCGGCGGCGTCGGCATGTGGTCGGTGGTCGTGGCCCTGCCGGCGATGCAGGCCGAGTTCGGCGTCGATCGCGCATCGGCATCGGTGCCGTTCACTTTGACCATGCTTGGTTTCGGCGTCGGCAACATTGTCATGGGCCGGCTGTCCGACCGCTTCGGCATCGCGCTGCCGATGGCGCTGGGCACGGTAATGCTCGCCGTCGGCTATGTGCTCACCGGCCTTGCCGGCTCATTGTGGCAGGTCGCGCTGGCGCACGGCCTGCTGATCGGCGTCGGCTGTTCGACATCCTTCGGCCCGCTGATGGCCGACATGTCGCACTGGTTCTCCAAACGCCGCGGCCGCGCCGTGGCGATCGCCGCTACCGGCAATTATCTGGCCGGCACATTCTGGCCGCTGGTGGTCTCGCACTTCATTGAAGTCAGCGACTGGCGCACCACCCATATCGGCATCGGCATTTTTCTCGTCTTCGCGATGTTTCCGCTCATCCTGGTGATGCGCCGCAAGCTGGTCGAAGGCCACAGCGACGCCACCACCAGCAACGACGAGCGCCGCCGCGCCGAGAGTCCGTTCTCGCCGCGTACGCTGCAAATCCTGCTCTGCATCGCCGGCGTCGCCTGCTGCGTGGCGATGTCGATGCCGCAGGTGCATCTGGTGGCCTATTGCGCCGACCTCGGCTACGGCGCGGCGCGCGGCGCCGAGATGCTCTCGGCGATGCTGGCGCTCGGCATCATCAGCCGCGTCGGCTCCGGTTTCGTCGCCGACAAGATCGGCGGCGTGCGCACCCTGCTCATCGGCTCGGTCGCGCAGGGCGTGGCGCTGTTTCTCTACCTGCCGTTCGACGGGCTGGCGTCGCTCTACGTCATCTCGGCGATGTTCGGCCTGTTCCAGGGCGGCATCGTGCCGATGTACGCGGTCATCGTGCGCGAATATTTCTCGCCGAAGGAAGCCTCGACACGCGTCGGCCTCGTCATCTTCTCGACCGTCGCCGGCATGGCCATCGGCGGCTGGATGTCCGGCAAGATCTTCGATCTCTCCGGCTCGTATCAGGCGGCCTTCGTCAACGGCCTCGCCTGGAACGCCGTCAACGTCATGATCATGGTGTGGCTGTTGTGGCGCTCCGGACGGGGCGCGACGTTAAAGGCCGCGACGGCCTAAAACGCCTCCGCCGGCAATTCCATCGTCGAGGCGGCGCCGGCCTGGATGCGGGCGAGGCGCGTCGCCGTTTCCGGCATGATGCGCTCCA
>JAEZEY010000001.1 GCA_023432845.1 Pseudomonadota bacterium | reverse complement strand
GACCGGCCACGATACCGACAGCGACACCATTCTCGGTCTCGAATCCGGCGCAAACGATTATGTGGTGAAGCCATTCCGCTTCGCCGTGCTGCTGGCGCGCATCCGCGCGCAACTGCGCCAGCACGAGGCGAGCGAAGATGCAGTGTTCACCATCGGGCCCTATTCGTTCCGGCCGAGCTCGAAGTTGTTGCTCAACCCGAAGGGCAGCAAGGTCCGGCTGACGGAAAAGGAAACCGCGATCCTGCGCTATCTCTATCGCGCCGGGCAGAAACCGGTATCGCGCGAGACGCTGCTGCAGGAAGTGTGGGGCTACAATTCCGGCGTCACCACGCATACGCTGGAAACGCACATCTATCGCCTGCGGCAGAAGGTCGAGAAGGATGCCGCGACGCCGGCGATCCTGGTAACCGAAGCCGGCGGCTACAAGCTGTTGCCGTGAGCGCGTTTCTCGACGTCATTCCGGGGCGCGAGCGCAGCGAGCGGACCCGGAATCTAGACATAGACTCGGTCTGTTTGTCTGGATTCCGGGTTCGCGCTTTCAGCGCGCCCCGGAATGACAGCGAACGGATTTGCTGAGCAAATGTCTCTCGATGACGACATAGCCTTCTTTCGCCAGGTGCCGCTGTTCGCGGCGCTGGACCAGGAGGCCGTGCGCATTCTCGCCATCGGTGCCGAGACGCGATCCTTCCAGATGGGCTCGGTGCTGTTCTATGCCGGCGATCTCGCCGACGGCGGCTATATCGTGCTCGAGGGTACGCTGTCGCTCGAATCCGGCACCTATGCCGAGGGCAAGGATCGCGTGGTCGGCCCCGGTACTTTGGTCGGCGAGTTGGCGATGCTGACCGACATGGTCTGGCACTGCACCGCGGTCGCGCGGGAGCCGGTGACCGTGGTGCGCATCACGCGCAATCTTTTCCGCAAGATGCTTGAAGGTTATCCGGCCGCCGCCGTGGCGCTGCGCGATCTGTTCGCCAAGCGGCTCGATGGCTGGCAGGGCGAACTCAATGCCGTGAAGAAGATGATGGAGAAGGGCGGCTGAGAGGGCGGGACGATTGCGCGCGGCCTTGGTCCGTCGCCATACCCCGCGAAAGCGGGGTATCCAGTAGACGCGTCGTTGCCCTTCAATTGTGAAGCCAGCGGTTACTGGATTGCCCGCCATAGGCGTTCTGGAAGAACGCCGTCCTTTGGACGGCTATGCGCGGGCAATGACAGGTTTTCGCTATACCTCCACTGTCGCCGTGACCGGCACGTGATCGGACGGCTTCTCGTAGCCGCGGAAATCCTTGGCGATCTTGATCTTCGACACCTGACCGGCGAGCGCGTCGGAGGTCCAGATATGGTCGAGCCGGCGGCCACGGTTCGAGGTCTGCCAGTTGCCCATCGCGCGGTAGCTCCACCAAGTGAAGATTTTCTCCGGCTCCGGTGTGAGCACGCGCATGGCGTCAATCCAGCCGCCGGCCTTCTGCGCGGCGGTGAGCTTCTCGCACTCGATCGGCGTGTGCGAGACCACTTTGAGCATTTGTTTGTGGCTCCAGACGTCGTGCTCGAGCGGCGCAACGTTGAGATCGCCGACCAGAATGGCGCGCTGGTCCGTGGCCGGACGCAATGACGGCAGCACGGTCATTTCGTCGAGGAAGTCGAGCTTGTGCCTGAACTTGACGTTGACCTCGGGGTCGGGCTCGTCGCCGCCGGCCGGCACGTAGAAATTATGCACCGTCAGCGGGTCTTTCAGGCCGGCGCGCTCGCCGAGCACGATCGAGATGTGCCGGCAGTCGGTCTTGCCGCAGAAGTTCTCGATGCTGAAGCTCTCGAACGGCACGCGCGAGACGATGGCGACGCCGTGATAGCCCTTCTGTCCGGAGAGCGCGGTGTATTCATAACCGAGCTTGTGGAAGCGCTTGAGCGGAAAGGCGTCGTCGGGGCACTTGGTTTCCTGCAGGCACAGCACGTCGGGACGCGCGCTCTTCAGGAACTTGGCGACAAGATCGATGCGCAGGCGGACGGAATTGATATTCCAGGTGGTGACTTTGAGGGACATGGTGCGAAGATATGACGGCGACGGCAACATTTCCAATCGTCATGGCCGGGCTTGTCCCCATGCTCTGTCATGCGGGCTTGACCGGCGCATCCCGCTTAGGCGGGCACAGTGCGTCCCTAAGCGGGATGGCCGGGTCTCGCCCGTTGGGCGGCCCGGCCATGACAACAGAAAAATTGCGGTGAAGTGATTCTACCGGTACCTCGTGTAATCGACCTTGAACAGGCTCGGGTCCGGCGTCTTCGTGGTGTCGAGGTTATAGACCGCGACGGTGGTGTCGTAGCCCTGCGGGTCGGTGACGGTCCACTGCTTGAGCTGCATGTCCTTGGCATCGAACATGATCATCAGCCGGCTAGTGCCGACCACGCCGTTCTTTTCCTCGACCACGGCGGTGATGAAGGTCTCGTCGGCATAGACCGCGGTGAGGTTAGCGTCGCGCATCAGGTCGACGTGGTTGGCGAGCAGGAAGCGTAGCGGCGTCTGCGACAGCGGATAGACGTCCTGCGTCGCCAGCTTACGGTCTCGGATCACGACCGAGCTGCCATCGGCGATCAGCTCGATCGGGCTCGGCTCGTCATATTCGAAGCGCACGCGGCCGGGCTTGGACAGATAGAACTCGCCTTCGGCGCGGCGACCGTCGGGTCCGACCTGCACGAAGCGACCCGTGAGGCGCGGCGTGCTGGACAGGTAATTGTTGATCCGGTCGATGATGCTGCGCTGCTCGGGCGTGAGCTGCGCGGCGGACGTCGGGGTCTTTCCGAGCAGGCCAGCGAAAGGGTTGCTCGACGGGTTCGGCGCCTGGGCGCGCACAACCAGCGCCTCGCGCGGAATGTTCTTCTGCTTGATGATCGAAGCCGTCAAATCGTTGGCATTGGCCGCGAGCTTGACCGTAGTTTTGGCCGCGGGGGCGGCCGCATTTGGCCGGGGCTTCGGCGTCGGCACCGATTGCGCCCAACCTGGCGCAGCCGACAACAGAACCGGCGCGGCCCACAACATGGCCGCCGTGGTGATGGTCGCCGCAACTCGCAACATCAAAATCTCCGCGCCTCGCGCCTGTAGAT
>JAEZEY010000489.1 GCA_023432845.1 Pseudomonadota bacterium | reverse complement strand
ACCTTGTCGTTGCTCCAGGCCACCGCCATGACGCGGACGGTGCCGGCGAAAGCCGGAATATCGAAGCTGACATTGGCGGTGCCGTCGGCGCCAACTGTCACGATGCCCGAATACAGCGACAGCGGCGCCTGCGCCGGCGGCGAGCCCGACAACTCTGCGCCGCCCATGTCGCCGCCGGAGCGGATCTGGCCGCGCGCGCCCTGCATGCCGTCGATGAGCTGGCCGTAGAGGTCGCGCACTTCGGCGGTCAGACGGCGCTGGCCGAGATAATAGTCATCCGGCGCCGGTGGCTTGTAGTTCGTGAGGTTGAGAATGCCGACGTCAACGGCGGCAACAACAACACGCGCCTGCTCGCCCGCAGCCAGCCCGCCGATCTTGATCGGAACGTTGAGCGCGCCCTCGGGCCGCATCGTGCCGGGCAAGGTCATGACGACATCGAGCGTGCGCTGCGCGCGGTCGATATTGAACCACTGCACGCCGATGGCGCGGCCGGGCATGCGCTGCGCCGGCTGATCGAGTGGACGGCGCAAGGTGGCGACGAGGTATGCGCCCGTGCCCCAGTCCTTGCCGACCGGCATCGCGACTTTCACGGTGCCGGCCGCACTCACGTCCTGCGACTGGCTCATGACCAGTTTGTCGGTGAACACGTTGAGCGTCAGCCGGCCGGCGCTTCGCGCGGTCACCGCGACGTTCATGGTCTCTCCCGAAGCATAACCCGGCTTGTCGAGCGCAATGTCGAGCAGGTCGGGCGTATCGGCGCTCGACTCCGCATAGAAGCCGGCGTCGAACGACAGCGAGGTAATCATGCCGTTCGGGCTGCGGTCGGTGACTTCGAGGCGGTAGCGGCCCCAGTTAACCGGCAGCGACAGCTTGCCCGGCTGGACCGCCATGACATCGACGGTGCCGTTGGCGACGCGCTGCGTGCGCTTCACCGGCTCATAATTCCACTGCCCGTTCTGGCGATACCATTGATAGGTCGTCTCGAGGCGCAGCAGTTCGTATTTCAGGCCCTTGCGCTCGAGCCGCGCGCCATCGGGCGCCGCGACAATGATGTCGAAGTCGGCGTTGGCGCCGTCGGCGAGCGACAGGCCGTTGAAGTTCGGCTTGACGCCGATCATGTCGCCATCCGGCGCGATAGGCAGCGTCAGCTTGCGCTCAACGCCGCGGCCTCCGGACTCCAACATGTCGATAGCGATCAGCGCCTCGAGCGGGCGCGTCGTGTCCGGCAGATTGGCGAGTTCGACCGGCACGGTCGTCCTGCCCTTGTCATCGGTCTGCGGCAGGTCGGTGAGTTCCTGACGGTCCGGGGTCACCGGCTCGTCGTAGAGACCGAAGCGATAGCCGGGGAAACCGGCGCGCTCGGTCGCCGGCTGGACCGTCACCGCGCCGCTGAGGTCGAGGTTCGAAGCCGCCGCGCCATAGAGGAAGCGCCCATCGACCATAAGATCGATCGAGCCCTGGCGCGGGATCACCTTGGCCTGCGTGGTCAAGTCGAATTCGATGCGGTCGGGCACATAGTCCTCGACCATGAAGGTGGTTTCGCCCACCGCCGGACGCTTCGGATCTGTATAAGCGCGCACGCGCCAGGTGCCGGTCGAGGCGGTCGAAACGATTGGCACTTCGAGGCTGCGGCCCCCTAACCCCTGATCCGGCACAACAACGCGCTTGTAGTCCACACCGTCCGGACGCTCGACCACGAGGGTGAGCGGCACGTTGGGCGCGGCCACGCCGCGAGCGTCGCGCAGGAGCGCCGTGACCGCCACTGTCTCGCCGGTGCGATAGACGCCGCGCTCGGTGTAGACGAAGGCATCGAGCCCGGCCGGGGTGGCCCGGCCGGCGACGCCGCGATCGGACAGGTCGAACGCGTTCGACTTGAGGCTGAGGAATGCATAGTCGCTCTTACCCGAGACGATGACTGCGGCCGGCGATTGCCCGCCCTCGCCGCGCGCCAGGCCGGCTTCGAAATGAACGCGGCCGTTGAAGTCGGTCGCCTTGGTCGCCAGCATCTCGTTGTTGCGCGCCATCAGCCGCACTTCGACGCCATTGAGCGGCTGCGCCGAGGCCAGCGAATGCACAAAGACGTCGATGCCGTCCTGCCCCGAATAGGCGGTCAGGCCGAAATCAGAGACGATGAACCACTGCGTCGGAGCCTGCTCATAGTCGTAGGCAGTGATGGAGTCCTTCGGCACCGCCGTCATGGCATAGACGCCGGGCTTGATGTCCGGCAGCGCTTCGTCCACCGGGAAGGCCGTGGTCACCTCGGTGTTGAGCTTCTGCTCGACCGCCAACTCGCCGCTCCACACCTTGGTGCCGCGCTCGGCGCCGAGCTGCTCGCCTTCGTAGGGGCTCAGATTGCGCTGGAAATCGTAGCCCAGCACCGTGTCGATGAGATTGCGGTCGCCGATGCGATAGACCGTGAGCTTGACCGCTGACGTGTTGACGCTGAGCACCGGAATGCCGCGCTGGCCGGTCTTGGGCAGCACATAGGCCTTGCCTGAGAAGCGTGCGGACGGCTTGCGGTCGCGCACGAATACCGTGAACTCGGCTGTCCGCGTCAGCGTCTCGTGCACAGTCGACGGCAGGCCGGCGCGCAAGGTGATGGCATAGCGCTCGCCGTGTTTGAGCCCATCGACGCAGAGTTGCTTGTCGGAAACCGAAATCGCCGGCTTGTCCTGACCGGCGACGGAGACGAAGGGCGAGAAATCGGTTCGCTTCTCCGGCAGCGCCTCGGAGAAGTGGAAGCAGGCGCGCGGCGACACCGCATCGGAATCCACGCTATAGTCGAGCATGCGGAAGCCGTGCTCGACGCGCAGCCGTTCGTACCGGCCACGCAGTTCGGCGGTTTCGCGCAAGGTCAGCGCCAATCGCATGGTGTCGAGCGCCGGGCGCCATTCCTTGCGCGCCGCAAAGGCCTGGCCGAGCACCGCAAGGCCGTCGGCCTCCGCCGCCGGCTGCGTGGCGCGGGTATAGGCGATGTAGGCCGCGGTGGTGGCGCGCTCATAAAGCGTTGCCTGCTCGTTGGGATCGCGGGCGCGGATCTGAAGCACCGCACGGGCAAGCCGGAGCCAGGCGTCGGCGTCGTGCGGCGCGGCGGCGACTAGCTGGCCGAGCAGCAGCATGCCGTTGCGCGCATCCTTCTTCTGGAAGGCGGCATCGGCCTCGCGGCGCAGCACCTGCGGCGTCTTGGAAACGGTGCCGGCGTCCTGCTTGATCTGCTCTTCGAGCGTAATCGCGGCCTGATCGAGATCGGGATTGGTGTAAGCCTTGTCAGCTGCCTGGGCGGCCAGCGTCAGCAGACCCAGCGTGAACACAGCGGCAGCCATGACGCCGGCAAAACCAGCGCGCATCGACCGTGACATGACGGAAACCCTCCCGGATTCGATGACCCACCAATATCGCATTATTGCAGCGCCGGATGGTGTCGATGACATGGCGCAAATTCGCGCGCCGCCATGATGGTCGAAATCCGGAGGCTCGGACTGTGCCGGCGATCACAAGCGAGGGCGCAAAACGCGCCAGCTCATGCAAGGTATCAGCTTAAGAGTGCCGCCTAAGATATTGATAATATTCTTTTATTGAGCCTCTCTACCTCAGAAACTCCGGCGAGATCAGTGACGGCAGCAGTAGCGATATCTTCGGCCACATGATGACGAGGGCCAGCACCGCCAGCATGGGTAGCAGCATGATGACGGTGTCCTTGATCGCGTCGCGGATGCGGATGCCGGCGATCGAACAGGCGATCATCAGGCACAGTCCATAAGGCGGCGTCACCAGACCGAAGGCCAGCGAGACGAAGCCGATCTTCGCGAACTGCACCGGGTCCATCTGCACGCCCTTGGCCAGCGGCTCGAGGATCGGCGCGCAGATAATAATCGCCGGGATGGCGTCGAGGAAGCAGCCCACGACCATGAACACCAGCTAGATGAAAAAGCCGGTGGCCATGAAGACCATGCCCCAGGCGCTCACATTGGTAAGGATCGCCTCCGGTATCTTGTAATAGGCCAGCAGCCAGCCGAACATGCTGGCGGTGCCGACGCAGAACAGCGCGATGCCGGCGAGCTTGCCGGTATCGAGCAGCGCGCCGTACAGCCCCTTCATGTCCATCTCACGATAGACCACCAGCGACAGCACCGCGGCATAAAGCACGGCGATGCAGGCCGACTCGGTCGCCGTGAACCAGCCAAAAATCTTGCCGCCGATGATGATGGCCGGGGTCATCAGCGCTGGGATCGCGATCCAGACCGAACACAGAAACTGCCGCCAGGATTCGCGCGGATAGGTCGGATAGCCCCTCGCTTTCGCATAGGCATGAACGGTCGCCATTTGCGCCAGCCCAATCAGCAGGCCGGGCAGAATGCCGGCCAGAAACAGCGCGCCAATCGACACGGTGAGGATACCGCCCCAGACGATCATCAGGATCGAGGGCGGCACGATCACCGCCAGCACGGCTGACACCGCCGTGATCGCGACCGAGAAGGACAGGTCGTAGCCCTCCTTCGTCTGCGCATCGATGAAAATCTTGGACTGGCTCGCAGCATCCGCGGTCGAGGAGCCCGAAATACCGGCGAAGAACATCGATAGCACGACATTGATCTGGGCTAGCCCGCCGGGGAAATGCCCGACCATGGCGCGCGACAGCTTGAGCAGCCGATCCGTGGTGCCACCGACATTCATCAGGTTGGCGGTGAGCAGGAAGAACGGCACCGCCAGCAGGATGAAGGAGTTGTAGGCGTTGAAGGTCTCCTGCATCAGATTCATGGTGTCGAGCCGCGGCTCGATCGCAAGGATCGGCAAGCAGGCCAGGGCCAGCGCAAAGGCGACCGGCACCCGCATCAACATGAACAGGAAGAAGCAGCCGAACAGGATGAGCGCCGCCGTCCCAGGCGACAGGACGGAGCCGGTCACTCGCTTCTCCCGAATGCTGTCTTGAGGTCGCTGAGCATCTGCTCGCCGAGAAACACGAGCCAGGTCACCCCGGTGACCGGCCAGGCGACGTGGATGTACCAGAGCGGCAGATCGGCCAGTTCCGACGTGCGCTTCCAGGCGAAGCGAGTGAACTCGATACCAGCGTAAACAAATACGAATGCGGCAACGAGGACACCGAGCCGCCCGGTTAGCCGGGCGACGGCCTCGCCGCGCAACCCCAGCCGCGGCATCAGATCGACTTCGAAATGCGTCGATTCACGCACGCCGATCATGGCGCCGATCATGATCGTCCAGATGAACATGAACCGCGCCATCTCCTCGGTCCAGATGTAGGACGGGATCAGCTCGGTGTACCGGGAGAAGATTTGCAGGCTGACCGGGATGATCAGCAGCCCGACGGTGATTGCCAGCAGCCCCGACAGCAGGATCGCATAGGCGGCGGTGAAACGGCGCCACGGACCGGGCGCGTCCGCCTGAAACTCGCTCATGCGTCCCCCATTCCCACCAAAGCGCGGCCGGAGTCATTC
>JAEZEY010000469.1 GCA_023432845.1 Pseudomonadota bacterium | reverse complement strand
CCAGTCGAGCCGCATCAGGTCCATTCTGTCGCCGGCCGGTGAGGCTATTCGTGCCGAGGCCGGTGATGCCGTCACGGTGACGCTCGCCGACGAGATCGACGTTGCGCGCGGCGACGTGCTGGCCCCGGTGCGCGAGCGGCCGCAGGTGGCCGATCAGTTTGCCGCGCATCTGGTGTGGATGTCCGCGGAGCGGCTGCTGCCGGGCCGCTCCTATCTGATGAAGGTCAACCACGGCGCGGTGGTCGCGACCATCACGGAAATCAAGCACCGTATCGATACCGACAGCTTGGCCAAGCTCGCCGCCAAGACCTTGTCGCTCAACGAAGTCGGCGTCTGCAACCTGTCGACCGGCCGGCCGATCGCATTCGATGTCTATGCCGACAACCGCACCACCGGCGCCTTCATCTTGATTGACCGCGTCTCCAACGAGACCGTGGCCGCCGGCATGATCGATTTCGCGCTGCGCCGCGCGACCAATATCCACCGCCAAGCCGTCACGGTGACCAAGGACAGGCGGTCGCAGCTCAACAATCACAAGCCGGCGGTACTGTGGTTCACCGGTCTGTCTGGCGCCGGCAAGTCGACCATCGCCAATCTCGTCGAGGTCGAATTGCATTCGCGCGGCGTGCATACGCTGCTGCTTGACGGCGACAACGTCCGCCACGGCCTCAACCGCGATCTCGGATTCACCGAGGCCGACCGCGTCGAAAACATCCGCCGTATCGGCGAGGTCGCCAAGCTGATGACGGAAGCCGGCCTCATCGTGCTGTGTTCGTTCATCTCGCCGTTCCGCTCCGAGCGGCGCATGGTGCGGGAGCTGCTGGAGCCCGGCGAATTTTTCGAGATCTTCGTAGACGCCTCGCTGGAGGCATGTATCGCCCGCGACGCGAAGGGCTTGTATCGCCGCGCGCTAGCGGGCGAGATCAGGAACTTCACCGGAGTTGATCAGCATTATGACGTCCCGGAATCGCCGGAGCTGCATCTGAAGGCCGACGCAGCCGAGCCAGCGGACCTTGCCCGTCAGGTTATCCGGGAACTGGAGCGGCAGAAGGTGATCTAGCCGCGCGCTGCGTCGCGTGCGGGCGCCCTTAGCGCCGCGCCGCCGGCGACGCCGACGCCGATCACGTACAGCCAGCCGTGCGTGAAGTCGAAGAGATGGGAATTGAACATCGAGCCGGCGATGTTCTGCAGCACGATCGCCAGCCCCATCCATCCCGCGATGCTGCGGGCGCCGAACAAGGCCAGGTGCGACAGCCACATCGCGATCAGGATCGCGACGCCGGCGAGGCCGATCTGAATTCCAACGGCAAATAATTGATTATGCGGATTGGCTGCGACGGTCGCCGCCATTCCCGTTTGCCCTTCCGCGGCCTTCTTGAACTGATCGCGGATGGAGCCGGTGCCGTGGCCCAAAACCGGAGCCTCTGTCATGAATCCGACCGACTTGCGCCAGAACTCCAGCCGCTCGCCCGCCGGCGTGGCGCGGCCTTCCGGGCTAAAGCTCTGCACCTCCTGGAAGAACCCGACCACCCGGGTCCGCAGGAAGTCGGCGGTCGGCCAAGCGGCCGCGACCAGAACCGCGAAGGCCACGGCCATCGCCGCGGCGCCGCGCCAGCCGAACTGGCGGAAGCCGAACAGGGTCAGCAGCAATGTGGTCACCACCAGCGCGGTGCGGCTGGTGGCGACATAGAAGATGTTGAGAAGGCTCAGCGCCGCCAGCAGGGCGAGCGCCATGGGGATACGGCGCTGGCCGGCGGTCCATTTGTCGGTGCCCAGCCGCACGAAGAACAGCAGCGCCACGGTCAGCACGGCGCTCTGGGCGATGTAGTCCTTGACGGGGATGCCGCCCGGCTTGAAAGGCGGCGGCAAGACCAGGCCGAAATAGCCGGCCCAGGACACGGCCATCAGCACCGTACAGGACACCGCAAAGCCGATCATGACGCGGCCGGCCCCCTCCGAGCGGCCGAACTGCGCCCACAGCAGCGGAATGCACAGCAGCCGCAGATACGAGTCGAAGCCGTCGAACCGCTCGGCCCAAGACACATCGGCCCACAGCATGCCGAGCGCCGCCATGCCAACCAGGGCGAGGATCGTCAAACCGGCCGGCCGCAAATAGGCATCCCGGAAATCCGTGGGCGCCAAAGTCGGCAAGACCGCTATCAGCCACAGAACGAGCAGGAGCGCGGTCAGGGAGGTGGACCACGGCAGCGAGGCCGCCAGCGCGACGACTAGCCAGTCGGCCTGCGCCGGCAGACTGGCGCGGTAGGTCTGCCAGGCGGTCACAGTGCACCCCACCGGCCGCGCCAGGCCTCCAGCATCAGCACGTCCCAGAGCAGATACTGCCAGTTGCGGCGGCCGCCGAGGTGCTCCTGCCAGACCTGCCGGACGCGGGCGGCATCGAGCAGCCCCGCCTCGGTGAGGCGCCGCTGGTCGAGCAGGGTCTCGGCCCAGTCGCGCAGCGGGCCGCGCAGCCAGTCGCCGAGCGGAACGCCGAAGCCCATCTTCGGCCGCTCGATCAGTTCCTTCGGTACATGGCGATACAGCACCTGCCGCAGCAGCCACTTGCTGGTGCCATTGCGCATCTTCGCCTGGCGCGGCAATCGCCACGCAAATTCCACGACGCGGTGATCGATCAGCGGCACGCGCGCCTCCAGCGCGACGGCCATGCTGGCCCGGTCGACCTTGGTCAGGATGTCATCCGGCAGATACGTGACCAGATCGAGGAATTGCATGCGGTCGAGGAAGTTCGGGAATTCCGCCGCCACCGCCGGATCCGACAGCACGGTGTCGTATTCGTTCGCGCCCAGCATCACCGATCCCGGCTCCCAGTGGGTGACGAGGCGGCGGTAGACGGCCTGGCCATCGGGTTGATCGAGAACGTCGGCGAACTTGTGCAACTTGTCGCCGAGCGCACCGGGACGGAACCGTGCCGGCACGCCGGCCAGCAGCCGGCTCCAGCGATCTGGCGACAATGACCGGATCGATGCGGCGAGGCCATGCCGCGCCGGCGCAGGCAGCAATGACAGCTTGTGCCAGATGCGTTCCGCCAACTGATAGCGGGTGTAGCCGGCGAACAACTCATCACCGCCATCACCCGACAATGCCACAGTGACATGCTGCCGCGTCATCGCCGAGACCAGATAGGTCGGTATCTGTGACGAATCCGCGAAAGGCTCGTCGAACATGTCTGCGAGCTTGGGGATGACGTCGCGCGCCTGCTGCGAAGTGACGGTGAGCTCGGTGTGCTCGGTCTTGAGGTGCCGCGCGACGGCGGCGGCATGCGGCGCCTCGTTGAAGTCCGGGATGTCGAAACCGATCGAGAAGGTCTTCACCGGACCGGCATTCACCTTCTGCATCAGCGCGACAACGGCCGAGGAATCGACGCCGCCCGACAGGAAAGCGCCGAGCGGCACGTCCGCGATCATGCGCCGCTTCACGGCGTCGGTCAGCAGATCTTCGAGTTGGTCCGTCAGTTCCGCATCGCTGCCGGCAAGCGGGTTGCGGATGCCGTTTCGCGCGGCGTCGCGCGCATTCCAGAAACGCTCAATCCTCGGCTCGCCGCCAATCGGCAAGGTCAGGATGGAGCCCGGCGTCAGATGGTGGACGCCTTCATAGACGGTGTGCGGTCCCGGAATGTAATTGTGCCGCATGAACGAGGCGATGGCGCGGCGGTCGATGCGCGGTTCCCAACCGGGGCAGGCGCGTAGCGCTTTCAGCTCGGAGCCGTAAATGAACAGGCCGCCGAATTTCGCCCAGTAGAGCGGCTTGATGCCGAGCCGGTCGCGCACCAGCGTCAGCGTACGCTCGCGCTTGTCCCACACCGCGATTGCGAACATGCCGATCAGCCGTTTGACGGTGGTTTCGATGCCGTGAGCGGCAAAGGCCTCCAGCATCACTTCGGTATCGGAATGGCCACGGAAGGTGACGCCGCGCGCTTCCAGCTCCGCGCGCAGTTCAAGGAAATTGTAGATCTCGCCATTGTAGACGGTGACGAAGCGGCCGTTGGCCGAGGTCATCGGCTGGTGTCCGGTCGGCGACAGGTCAACGATCGAAAGGCGCCGCTGCGTCATGGCGATGCCGGATTCCGGATCGCTCCAGACGCCATAGTCGTCGGGCCCGCGATGTGCCACGGCAGCGCCCATCGCCTGGGCCAGGCGATCCAGCGAGTTGGCCCCCCGCGCCGCAGCGTTCAGCAGGCCTGCGATACCGCACATGCTATTTCACGAACCCCAGTTCGATCTCGATCGCGCCGCACAGCATTTGGCCGAGCGTGATATGCATCTCCTGAATGCGGGCGGTGGTGTCGGAGGGCACCACCAGAAGATGGTCGGCGAGGCCGGGCAGTTCGCCGCCGCCCTTGCCGCTGAGGGCCGCGGTGACGAGGCCCATTTTCCTGGCCTGCTTCAGCGCCAGCGTGATGTTCGGGCTCTTGCCCGATGTCGAAATGCCGAGGGCGATGTCGCCCGGGCGACCCAGCGCCTCGATCTGCCGTTCGAAGATGTGTTCGAAGCCGAAATCGTTGCCGCCCGCGGTCAGCGCCGACGTGTCGGTGGTCAGCGCGATGGCGGCAATGGCGGGCCGGTTCGTCTTGTAGCGGATGGTCAGTTCGGTCGCGAGGTGCTGGGCATCGGCAGCGCTGCCGCCATTGCCGAAGAGCATGATCTTGCCGCCGGCCCGCAGCGACGTTACGCAGGCACCAAGCAGGTCGGCGAACGGCCCGGCCAGCGCGGCTTCGGTCGCCTGCGCGACGGCGCGCTGTTCGGCGAACTCGCTCCGGTAATATGCGTTCAGATCGAAGGACATCGAGAGGGCCTTCCTCGCCATGAATCGGCCCGGAAAGTTGCATTTTCACTGTCCCCCCGCAAGGCGACCGGCCGGGTGTCCCGGCCGTGGAAAATGGCCTATAGAGGCCCCCGGAATTGGGTTTGAAGGAGCATGTCGTGGCATCTGCAACGCTGGCCGGATTGAAAGTGAAGCTGTTCACCGACGGCGCCGACAAGGCGCAGATCGTGGACATGGCCAAAAACGCCTGGATCGCCGGGTTCACCACCAACCCGTCATTGCTCAAGCAGGCGGGCGTGAAGGACTACGCGGCCTTCGGCCGCGATCTCGTCGCGGCTGTTCCGGACCGGCACATTTCGTTCGAGGTATTCTCGGACGACATTCCGGAAATGGAAGCGCAGGCGCGCGTCATCAGTTCGTGGGGCGGCAATGTCTATGTGAAGCTGCCGGTGACCACCACGCGCAACGAACCGCTGTTCGACACGGTGCGGAAGCTGTCGCGAG
Organism: Pseudomonadota bacterium; assembly: GCA_023432845.1. Taxonomy (GTDB): domain Bacteria; phylum Pseudomonadota; class Alphaproteobacteria; order Rhizobiales; family Xanthobacteraceae; genus Pseudolabrys. Next base: position 6,169 of record JAEZEY010000469.1, on the reverse strand, counting down.
AGGGCATCAAGATCAATCTTACCGCGTTGTTCACCCGCGAGCAGGTGGACAAGGGCGTCGCCGCGCTCGACGGCGGCGCGCCGTCAGTGGTGTCGGTGTTCGCCGGCAGGCTCGCCGATTTCGGCATCGATTATCGTCCGACCATGCAGCACGCGGTTGATCGCGCGCGGGCGACCAAGACGGTGGAAGTCATCTGGGCGTCGACCCGCGAAGTCTTCAACGTTGTCGAAGCCGACGCCATGGGTTGCCACATCATCACCGCGCCGTACGACGTTCTCAAGAAGCTGCCGAATCTCGGCACCAAGACCGATGCGGAGTTGTCACTTGCGGCAGTCAAGGCGTTCCGCGCCGACGCGATCGCGGCGGGACTGACGCTCAAGGTCTGATCGGGCCGGTCGCGCGAGTTAGCGTAATGCCGCGGCGATATTGCCGCCATCGACGGTGAGCACCGCGCCGGTGGTTTTGCGCGCCAGCGCCAGCGCCACGAAAGCCTCGGCGACGTCCTCAGCGCGTACCTCGCGACCGAGCAGGTTGCCGCTCATGTAATCGCGCTCCGATACGCCACGGGCGGTCGAGCGCGCCTTGACCATATCATCGGTGAGCAGGCCGGAGCGGATGCGGTCGGCGTTCACGGCATTGGCGGTGATGCCGTCGGCGCCGTAGTCGATGGCATATTGCCGCATCAGCGCCATCGCCGCCGCCTTTGGCAGGCCGTAGGGGCCGAAGTTCGGTCCCGGATTGACCGCCTGTTTGGATATGTTGAACAGCAGCGTGCCGCCGGTCGCCTGCGTCAGCATGATCTTCACGGCGGCCTGCGCCACGTTCTGCCCCCCGAAGAAATTCAGCTCGAAGCTCTGCCGCAGGATGGCATCGTCCACTTCGCCGATCCGGCCCTGCCAGGCCGCGCCGGCGTTGGCGACGAGGATATCGACGCCGCCGAATTTCGCCGTCACGGCGTTGAACGCAGTATCGACCGAGGCCCGGCTCGTCACGTCACATTGGACGCCGAGCCCGCCGAGCGATTTGGCCGCCGCCTTCGCGGCGTCAGCGTCCAGATCGAACAGCACGATCTCGGCGCCTTCGCGCTTCAAGGCAGCGGCGGTGGCCTTGCCGATGGTGCCGGCGCCGCCGGTGATCACGGCCACCTGGCCCTGCAACGGCTTAGGCTGCGCCTTGCCAAGCTTGGCCTGCTCCAGCGACCAGTATTCCATGTCGAACTGGTCGGCCTCGCTGATGGTCTCGAAGCGGCCGGTCTTCTCGGCGTCGAGCACGGTCGAAGCGCAGGTCTCGGCGATGTCGGCGGTGACGGCGGCGTCCTTCGCGGTGGGACCGATGCCGAACAAGCCAACGCCCGGAACGAGCGCGACGCGCGGGGTGTCGTCGAGCGGCTTCTTCTTCGGATTTGCCTTGGCGTTATGCCGCTCGAAATAGCCGCGATACTTCGTGCGGAAGCCGTCGATCGCGGCACGCGCCGCCTTGGCGAAGTCGTCGAGCTTGCCGGCTTCCGGCGTTGGCAGGATGAGGGGCAGGGGCTTGGTGCGGATCACATGGTCGGGCGTCACCGGGCCTTGCTGGCTGTAGCGCGCCAGTTCCGCGCCGTTCACATATTCCATCACCGTCGGCGTGGCGCGATGATCGAGAACGACGCGGCTCCAGCGGCCTTCGTCCCTGTCGGTGGGCGAGGCGAGCAGGCCGCGCAGGACCGGCGCGATATCGGTGGCGCTTGCCACATGCGCCGGCAGTTTCACCTGAACCAGCTTCTTGCCGGCGCCTTTGGCGAGTTCCTTTTCGGCGAGGCTCACGAGTTCGATCATGCGATCATAGGCTTCACGCGCGGTAGCGCCGAAGGAGAAGATGCCGTGCTTGTGCAGCATCAGGCCGATGCAGCCCGGGTTGGCCTCGAAGGTTTCCTTGGCCTTCTTCGCCAGCGCAAAGCCCGGCATGACAAAGGGAATGACCGGCACCTTCGGTCCGAACACTTGTCGGCACAGCTCCATGCCATCCGGCCGGTCGCACAGCGACAGCGTGGCATTGGCGTGGGTGTGATCGACGAATTTGTGCGGGATGAAGGCGTGCAACAGTGTCTCGACCGACGGCGTGGGCGACGAGGCGTCGATCAGGTTGGTGCGCTGCAGATTGACCATGTCCTCGTCGCTAAGCGCATCGAGCGCGGCGAGTTCGAGCAGGGAGGATAGCTTCACGGCCGGCAGGCCGGGCGGCTCGATCGTGCCCATGTCCCAGCCCGAGCCTTTAACGCACAAGACGTCCACCGACCGGCCAAGGCTGTCGGTGACCTTCGTCTTCACCGACGTATTGCCGCCGCCGTGCTGCACCAGACGCGGCTCGCCGCCGAGCAGCCGCGTCGTGTAGGTGCGCAGCGCCAGATCCTCGTTGACGCCCTGCGCGGCGTATTTCTGGATCGCTGCGCGGGCCGCTTCGTCGGACCAAAGGTTTTCCATCGCTCAAGCCTTCGGCGCGCGTTCGGGAAACAGACTGCGCAGGCCGTCGGCGCTGGCTGCGCAAACGCCGCGCTCGGTGATCAGCCCGGTGACCAGATGCGCCGGCGTCACGTCAAAGGCGTAGTTGCCCATGGCGCTACCTTCCGGCGCGATATCGATCTCAACCACAGTGCCGTCGGGCAGGCGGCCGCTCATGCGCGAGAGTTCTTCGCCGCCGCGCTCTTCGATCGGAATTTCCTTGACGCCATCCTGCAAAGTCCAGTCGATGGTCGGCGAAGGTAGCGCCACATAGAACGGCACGTTGTTGTCCTTGGCGGCGAGCGCCTTCAGATAAGTACCGATCTTGTTGCAGACGTCGCCGCGCGCGGTGGTGCGGTCGGTGCCGACGATGGCGACGTCGACCATGGCATGCTGCATCAGGTGGCCGCCGACATTGTCAGCGATGACCGTGTGCGGCACGCCGTGCTGGCCGAGCTCCCAGGCGGTGAGGTTCATGCCCTGATTGCGGGGTCGTGTCTCGTCGACCCAGACATGGATCGGCACACCGGCGTCATGCGCCTTGTAGATCGGCGCCAGCGCCGTGCCCCAATCGACGGTGGCGAGCCAGCCGGCGTTGCAATGGGTGAGCACATTGACGCGCTCGCCCTTCTTGGCCGCGGCGAGATCGCGCAGGATTCTGGCGCCGTGGTCGCCGATCGCGGCGTTGAGCGCGACATCCTCGTCGGCGATCTCGCCGGCGCGCTTCCAGGCGGCGGCGAGGCGCGCTTCGCGCGGCAGGTTGCGCAAATGGGCGCGCATCTCGTTGAGCGCCCAGCGCAGGTTGACCGCGGTCGGGCGGGTGGCGAGCAGAATGTCATGGGCGCGGTCGAGCGCATCGTCGGAAACGTCCGTCGCCATGGCCAGGCAGAAGCCATAGGCCGCCGCGGCGCCGATCAGCGGCGCGCCGCGCACCTGCATCGACCTGATGGCATGGGCGGCGTCTTCGAGCGTATGCAGGGTAATGACGGTGAAGCGATGCGGCAGCCGGGTCTGGTCGATGATGTCGACGCAGCGGCCGTCATCCGCGACCCAGATCGTGCGATAGGACTTGCCGTTGACGCGCATCAGACCCCCGAGGCGCCCCTTATAGAGTTGGCCACCGGCGGTTTCAATCGACGGCTATCGTCTTGCACGGGCGGGTGAATTCAGCCTCGCTGGTGGCGGAGGCGCACGGTGCAAGCGGCATCCACAGCCTCCTGAATGTGAAGGCGTGGCGGGTTGTCTGAGTGTTCAGGGGATGGAACAATTGCAGCTACCAATCGTAGATAGGTTGAGGGTTGGCCCCCGCCGGGGGGCGTTGTCCTTTTGTGATCGTTACGGAGGCCGTTCATGGCCCACACCGCGATGTCGTCGGTCCCCGGCGCGTCACTTCGAAATCGGCCGGATGCCGAACGGCGAGCGCAGTGGCTTGCGGGCTATCGCACGGTCCGCGCCGAAACCGAGCGGCGCGCCTCTTTCCTGTCGGCCGAAGACCAGATCGTGCAGTCGATGGTGGATGCGTCGCCGACCAAATGGCACCGCGCCCATGTGACCTGGTTCTTCGAGACGTTCCTCGTGCGCGAATACGACAAGTCCTATGTGCTGTTCGACGAGCGCTTTCCCTTCCTGTTCAATTCCTATTATGTCGCCGCCGGGCCGCGGCATGCGCGGCCGCAGCGTGGCCTGATCACGCGGCCGAACAGCGAAGAGGTGACGCGCTATCGCGCGCATGTCGATGCTGCGGTCGAGAAGCTGATCGAAAATGTGTCGGATGAAGACGCGCCGCGCTTTTTCGAAATCCTCGAGATCGGTCTCAATCACGAGCAGCAGCACCAGGAATTGCTGCTCACCGATATCCTGCACGCCTTCGCGCAGAACCCGACGAACCCGTCTTACGATCCCGACTGGCAGATGCCGCGCGGCGTGACGGGACCGCGGGAGGTCAACGACTTTGTCGATGTGCCGTCGGGCATCCAGCCGATCGGCCATGACAATGCGGGCTTTTGTTACGACAACGAATTGCCGCGCCACGAGGCGCTGATCCCGAAGATGCGCATCGCCCGCCATCTGGTGACCAATGCGCAATGGCTCGCCTTCATCGAGGCCGGCGCCTATCGCACGGCCTCGCTGTGGCTGTCGGACGGCTGGGCGGCGATGCAGGCCGAAGGCTGGGAGGCACCGGGGTACTGGCAACAGGTGGATGGAACCTGGCATGTCATGACCCTCGGCGGCCTCAAACCGGTCGATCCAGCCGCTCCGGTTTTGCATGTCAGCCATTACGAAGCCGATGCGTTCGCCCGCTTTGCCGGTAAGTGCCTGCCCAGTGAGCAGGAATGGGAGGTGGCGGGCCGCGCCGGCCTCATCGCCGATGCCTTCGGGCTGGCTTGGCAATGGACGCGCAGCGCTTATTTGTCTTATCCGGGCTACCGCGCTGCCGAAGGCGCGCTGGGCGAATACAACGGCAAGTTCATGAGCGGGCAAATGGTGTTGCGCGGCTCGTCGCTGGCAACTCCGGAAGGCCATGAGCGTTTGACCTACCGCAACTTCTTTTATCCGCCGGCGCGCTGGCAGTTCACCAGCCTGCGCCTCGCCGAATTTCCCTGAACGGGACGGCCCAGTCGAAAGACACATGATCGGATCGTGAGGCTCTATGGTCGCGTTGGCACGAACTCAATCCTTTGTGGCGCATGATGCCGAGACCTCGGCGTTCGCCGCCGATGTTGTCAAAGGCCTCTCGGCGCAGCGCAAGCGCGTGCCGCCAAAGTATTTCTACGACGCGATCGGGTCGGAACTGTTCGAGCGCATTACCGAGCAGCCGGAGTACTACCCGACGCGCTGCGAGATGAGCATCCTGCGCGAGAAGGGCGCCGAGATCGCCAAGCTGATCGTGCCGGGCGCAGCGCTGATCGAATTCGGGTCCGGCTCGAACAAGAAGGCGCGCATCCTGCTCGCCGCCGCGCCGGCACTGGCCGCCTATGTGCCGGTCGATATCTGCGGCCCGATGCTGGCGCAGGAAGCGGCCGAACTGGCGCCGGATTTTCCCGCGCTCAAGGTGCGGCCGGTCGAGGCCGATTTCACCCAGCCCTTCGACCTGCCGCAGGAAGCCGTCGATGCGCCGGCCCGCGTCGGCTTTTTTCCCGGCTCGACCATCGGCAATCTCGAGCCGCATGAAGCCGCCGCCTTTCTGCGCAACGCCGCCAAGACGCTCGGCCCCGGCGCCAAGATGATCATCGGCGCTGATCTGGCAAAAGATGCCGAGACGCTCAACGCCGCCTATAACGACGCGGCGGGCTTCACCGAGAAATTCAATCTCAATCTGCTGACGCGCATGAACCGCGAGCTCGGCGGTACGTTCGACCTTAAGACCTTCGAGCATCACGCATTCTACAACCGCGAGCGCCAGCGCGTGGAAATGCATCTTGCGAGCACCAAGCGCCAGAAGGTGAAGGTGGCGGGCGAAACCTTCGACTTCCGTGCCGGCGAGACCATCCACACCGAAAGCAGCTACAAGTACACGGCGGATTCGCTGGCCGCGCTGGCGCGCGGCGTCGGCTGGGAGCCGGCAGGCGTGTGGACCGACGCGGATTGCCGCTTCTCGATCCAGGCCTTCGCGCTGCCGGAGACCGCCAAGGTCTGAGGTGGGCACTCGCCCTTCCGCAATCCGAAAACAGCGGCGGGCGCAGACTGTTGAA
>JAEZEY010000451.1 GCA_023432845.1 Pseudomonadota bacterium | reverse complement strand
CTCGCCGACCTCCCCCGCAAGCGGGAGAGGTGAAGAAGAAACCCTGGTCGGCGATCACCATCACAACTTCCAGCCCGAATGCATCGCCACGACGCCGCCGGTCATCGGCGTGAATGAGACGCGGCGGAAGCCGGCTTCGGTGATCATCTGCGCGAAGGCCTTGGGTTTGGGAAACTTGCGGATCGATTCCACGAGATACTGATAGGCCTCGCGATCGCCGGTGACGCGCTCGCCGACGCGCGGGATCACCTGGAACGAGTACAGCTCATAGAGCTTGTCGAGCCCCGGCACGTCGACGCTCGAGAACTCGAGGCAGAGAAAGCGGCCGCCGTATTTGAGCACGCGATGCGCCTCGCGCAGCGCCTTGTCGATGCGCGGCACGTTGCGAATGCCGAAGGCGATGGTGACGCAGTCGAAGCTCTTGTCAGGATAGGGCAATTCCTCGGCATTGCCCTGCTCGAAGCTGACCTGGCCGTCGAGGCCGCGCTTCTCGGCGCGCTCGCGCCCCACCGCCAGCATCTCGGCATTGATGTCGCAGACCGTCACCTTGGTATTGAAGCCACCGGCTTCCGCCACGCGAAAGGCGACGTCGCCGGTGCCGCCGGCCAGATCGAGCAGGTGGAAATCGCGGTCACCCTTCGGCGGATTGACCGCAGTGACCAGCGCGTCCTTCCAGGCCCGATGCAGGCCGCCGGACATCAGGTCGTTCATCAGGTCGTAGCGCTTGGCCACCGAGTGGAACACGTCATCGACCAGCCCCTGCTTCTCTGTCAGGGGCACGTCGCGGTAGCCGAAATGCGTCTCGTCAGCCTTGGTCATCAGCCAATAATCCTTTGCGGGCAGGACCATAGCGCGGCAGCCCGCGGCACGCTATCTATCACGCCCGGAGCGGTAAACCATGCCCGAATTGCCCGAAGTCGAGACGGTACGCCGGGGTCTGGCCCCCGCCATGGAGGGCGCGCGCATCGACAAGGTCGAGGTGCGGCACCGCGGCCTGCGCTGGCCGATCGCCAGAGATTTCGAGAAGCGCATCGAGGGCCAGACCGTCGAGGGCCTTGGCCGCCGCGCCAAATATCTCACCGCCGACCTGTCCTCGGGCGACGTGCTGGTCATGCATCTGGGCATGTCGGGCTCGTTCCGTGTCGGGCATGACTCGCGGCCGGGCATTTACCATCACGAGAAGTCCAAGAGCGCGGCGCACGATCACGTCGTCTTCCATCTGTCGAATGGCGAGACCGTGACCTTCAACGATCCGCGCCGCTTCGGCTCCATGAAGCTGGTGCCGCGCGCCAAGATTGATTCCGAGCCGCTCCTGAAAAGCATCGGCCCGGAGCCGCTCGGCAATGAATTCGATGCCGCGATGCTCGCCGCCGCCTGCGCCGGCAAGAAGACGTCGCTGAAGGCCGCGCTGCTGGACCAGCGCGTCGTCGCCGGCCTCGGTAACATCTATGTCTGCGAGGCTTTGTACCGCGCGCATTTGTCGCCCAAGCGGCTGGCCTCGACGATTGCGGATCGTTACGGCAAGCCGAACGAGCGAGCGGTCGCGCTGGTCATGGCCATCAAGGCGGTATTGAATGACGCCATCAAGGCCGGCGGCTCGTCGCTGCGCGATCACCGCCGCGCCGACGGCTCGCTCGGCGATTTCCAGCACAATTTTCTGGTCTATGCCCGCGAGGGCCAGAAGTGCCCGGACGGCAAGGGGACGGTCAAACGCATCGTGCAGAACGGCCGCTCGACGTTCTATTGCCCGTCGTGCCAGAAGTAGGATAATTGCGAAGCAACCGCCGGGAGAGAGATGAATGGCTTACGAAAACATCATCGTCGACACCAAGGGCCGCGTCGGCGTCATCACGCTCAACCGCCCGAACGCACTCAACGCGCTCAACCGCGCGCTGATGGGCGAGCTCACCCAAGCGGTGATCGACTTCCAGAACAACGACGCCATCGGCTGTCTCTTGATCACCGGCAGCGACAAGGCCTTCGCCGCCGGCGCCGACATCAAGGAGATGGCGGAGAAATCTTTCATCGACGCCTATCTCGGCAATTTCGCCGCCGACTGGCACGCGCCGACCAAGACGCGCAAGCCGGTGGTCGCCGCGGTCGCCGGCTTCGCCCTCGGCGGCGGCTGCGAACTGGCCATGCTGTGCGACATTGTGATCGCCGCCGACACCGCCAAATTCGGCCAGCCCGAGATCAAGCTCGGCGTCATCCCCGGCATCGGCGGCACGCAGCGCCTGGCGCGCGCCATCGGCAAGGCCAAGGCGATGGACCTCGTCCTCACCGGCCGCATGATGGATGCGGCGGAAGCAGAACGCTCCGGCCTCGTCGCCCGCGTCGTGCCGGCGGCGCAACTGATGGATGAAGCGATGAAGGCCGCCGAGACTATTGCCGGCATGTCGCTGCCGTCGGTGCTGGCGGCCAAGGAATCGGTCGATACCGCCTTCGAAACGTCGCTCGCCGAAGGCCTGCGCTTCGAGCGCCGCATCTTCCACGCGCTGTTCGCCACCGAAGATCAGAAGGAAGGCATGAAGGCCTTCGTCGAGAAGCGCAAGCCGGTGTGGAAGAATAGATAATTCGAAGCGACGCGTTCCACTCCGTTCGCCCCCGCGCAAGCGGGGGCCCACTTTTTCTTGTTGTTGTTTGGTTACGTCTGGGTGCCCACAATAGTGGGGCCGAACAG
>JAEZEY010000444.1 GCA_023432845.1 Pseudomonadota bacterium | reverse complement strand
GTTTGAAGTCCGCAACACCCGGTCCAATGCTCTCGACCACGCCGGCGAACTCCGCCGACGGCGAGAACGGGAAGGCCGGCTTGGTCTGGTACTTGCCCTGGATGATCAGCGTATCGAAGAAATTCAGGGCCGCGGCCTTGATGCGGACCACGGCTTCGCCGGCCTTGGGCACCGGTTCGGGCAGATCGGCAATCTGGAGTTCGTCGGGGGGTCCGTAGTGGGTGCAGAGCAGGGCTTTCATAGGTGTCCGCGTCGGATTGGAGTGAGCCTCTGTCTAACACAGCGCGCCGCGCGGACCCGAGCGCCGGTCTGCGCAAGGGCATGGCCCCATTAACCTTTGGTGGGTAAGGTGGCAAAGAAGGCGATTTGGTGCCTTCACTATGCCGATATTGGCCCCTAGGCGGTTGATATCTCCCCGAAATCGAGGCGGCGTGCCACGCGTCGTTCCATTCAAACGGTAGGGCCCGAAGCGAATGAAACACCCAAGCCCCGCGATTGTTCTGACCGCCGCTGCCGCGGTGATGGTCGCAATCTCCATTAACCCAGCGGTTGCCCAGAAGAAGGATCCTTCCGAGCAGGCCGTATTGCTCGGCCAGTTCGGCGATTGGGGCGCCTATACGGCGACCCCCGGCGGCAAGAAGGTCTGCTTTGCCCTGTCGAAGCCCACCTCGGCCGTAACCGACCCGCCCGGCCGCAACCGCGACCCGTCTTACGCCTTCGTATCGACCCGTCCGTCTGAAAAGGTGACGAACGAGGTCTCCCTCATCGTCGGTTATCCGCAGAAGGTCAATCACGACGCCAGCGGCACAATCGATGGACGGTCTTTCGTTTTGTACACGCAGAATGACGGTGCCTGGGTGAAGAACGCCGGCGAAGAAGCGCAGATGGTGGACGCCATGCGCAAGGGCTCGACCCTGGTGGTCCAGAGCGAGTCCACGCGCGGAACCAAGACCACCGATACCTATTCGCTGCGGGGCATCGCCGACGCCCTCGACAAGGTTGCCGCGGAGTGTAAATAGGCGCCGCGCACCCTATATAAGCGGCTGATCCTTGACCCTCTTCCAAAAGAAGAGGGTCAAGTTTTTGCCGGTTCCACATGCTAGATTGAAGCCATGACTCTCGCCGCCGAACAGCAGAAGGCCCCCGCCGGTTTCGTCGAAAAGACGCCGCTCGAGGCCTATGTCGCGCCGGAAAAACCGTCGCTGGTTGGCCTGTCGCGGGCGCAACTTGCCGATGTGTTCGGCGAGCTCGGTGTGCCGCCGGCGCAGCGCAAGATGCGCGCCCAGCAGTTCTGGCACTGGACCTATTTCCGCGGCGTCACCTCCTTCGACGACATGACCTCGATGTCGAAGGAACTACGTGCGCAGCTCGCCGAGCGCTACACGGTTGACCGGCCCGAAGTGATCGCCGAGCAGGTCTCGGTCGATGGCACCCGCAAATGGCTGCTGCGGCTGCCGGGCGACAAGGATTCCAAGCTGCCGCACGACGTTGAGTGCGTCTATATCCCCGACAGCGAGCGCGGCACGCTCTGCGTCTCGAGCCAGGTCGGCTGCACGCTGACCTGTTCGTTCTGCCACACCGGCACCCAGCGCCTGGTGCGCAACCTGACCGCCGGCGAGATCGTTGGCCAGGTGCTGGCGGCGCGAGACCGTCTCGGCGACTGGCCGGGGGGTACCCGCCCCACCGACGGCGTCATTCCCTCGGGCGAGCGCTGCGTCACCAATATAGTCATGATGGGCATGGGCGAACCGCTTTATAATTTCGACGCGGTGCGCGATGCGCTGCTCATCGTGTCGGATGGCGACGGCATCGGCATCTCCAAGCGTCGCATTACCCTGTCCACCTCCGGCGTGGTGCCGAACATCGTGCGCGCGGGCGCCGAGATCGGTTGCATGCTGGCCATTTCGCTGCACGCCGTGCGCGACGACCTGCGCAATGAACTGGTGCCGCTCAATCGCAAATATCCGATCGCCGAGTTGATGGAAGCGTGCCGCAACTATCCCGGCGCATCGAACGCCAAGCGCATCACGTTCGAGTATGTGATGCTCAAGGGCGTCAACGATTCCATCGCCGATGCCAAGGCGTTGATCAAGCTGCTCAAGGGCATTCCGGCCAAGATCAATCTCATCCCGTTCAATCCGTGGCCCGGCACGAAGTACGAGTGCTCGGACTGGGAGCAGATCGAGAAATTCTCACAAGTCGTGTTCGACGCCGGCTATGCCTCGCCGGTGCGCACGCCGCGCGGCCGCGACATTCTCGCCGCCTGCGGCCAGCTCAAGAGCGCGACCGAGAAGCTCTCCGCGCGCGAGCGCATGGCGCTGCGCGCCATGGCGATGACGGATGAGTAGCATCCGTTATTCCGGGGCGCGGCTGAAAGCCGCGAGCCCGGTATCCATATCCCCGGCGCTGCGGTTTATGGATTCCGGGCTCGCTCGCCTCACTCGTGTCCCGGAATGACGGCGAACGCCATGTCCCTCATCGGCCGTCTCTTCGTCATCCTCTTCACCGTGATGCTCGCCAGCATGGCGGCGGGCATCGTCATTGCCTTCGGCATTCTCGGCACACAGTGGAGCAGCGTTTCCGGCGATCCGGTCGAGCGCGTGTTCTTCTGGGGTACGGCCTTCATCGGCGCGACCGGCACCGGCGCGGTCAGCATCCTGCCGATGGTGATCCTCATCGCGCTCGCCGAGACTTTCAAGATCCGCTCGCTCGCGCTCAACATGCTCGGCGGCGTGGCGATGCTGATGCTCGGATATTACGGCGCCGGCTTCGCGCCGCTGTCCTACGAAGAGTCGATCGACCATGCGCCGCCGGTCGTGTCGCATGATCTGCAGATCGCTGCGGCGGCCGGCGCGGTGTTCGGGCTGGTGTACTGGCTGCTTGCCGGCCGCAATGCCGGGCGGTGGCGCGAGCGTCGCTAGCGCGGGGTGCGCGAAAGCGCCCAGTCCAGCGCGTCTTCCAGTCGGTCATTGCCCCAGAACAGTTCACCATCCGCGGTGACGAAACTCGGTGCGCCGAAGATGCCGCGCTCGATAGCTTCTTCCGTCTGTTGCCGAAGCCGCAGTTTATTCTTGTCCGATTGCGCGCGGCCAATAACGTCGTCGGCATCCTTGCCCAGTTTGCGGACAATCGCTGTCACCGTCTCCTGATCGCCGATGTTCTTCCTGTTGCCGAACTGCGCGCGATAGATGGTGTTTGTGAATACCTCGCCCCAGCCTTCGTCAAAGGCGATGAGCGCGACCCGGGCCGACAGGATCGTGTTCTGCGGAAATTGCGGCGGCTCGGCGAAAGGCAGGCCCAGCGCGCCGCAGATGCGCTCGAGATCGCGCCACATGTAGCGGCCCTTGGCCGGATACAGGTTGAACGGCGAGGTGGTCCAGCCGTTCTGCTTGAACACCGGGCCAAGCAGAAAGGGCCGCCAGCGCAAGGTCACACCGCGCGCTTGCGCCAGGTGGTCGATGCGCGCCGCCGTCGGATAGGAATAGGTCGAGGCGAATTCGAACCAGAAATCGAGCGATGGCTGCTGCGTCATGATGGCTCATTATAGGGCGCTACGCGGCGACTTTCCATTTCCGGCGGCCTCGGCTAGACGGTCGCCGGACTTGCTTGTTTGCGCATGATCTTGCCGAAAACCGGCATCCACTTTTCGGGATCATGCGCCAGAGGATTTCATGGGCCGTACCGGACTTTATATTGCGCTCGGCATTGGCGTCGTGACGGGGCTGGTGTTCGGCCTGTTCCCCGAACTCGACATCGCCATTTCTCGGGTGTTCTACGAGCATGTGATCAGCGGCAACCATTTCGGCTGGCGCATCTATCCGCCGCTGATGACGGCGCGCGATGCCGGCCTCTGGGTCGGCACTGTCATCATGGTCGGTGCGCTTGCCGCACTTGCCTTCAAGCTGGTGTTTCCCAAGCGCCGGTCGATCGTGTCGGGGCGCGCCGTGCTGTTCCTGGCCGTGACCATGGCGCTCGGCCCGGGCCTTCTGGTCAATGTCATCCTCAAGGACAACTGGCATCGTTCGCGGCCGATTGACGTTCCGCAGCTCGGCGGCAATGAGATCTTTACGCCGTGGTGGGATCCGCGCGGTGGCTGCGGCAATAACTGCGCTTTCGTGTCCGGCGACGTGTCCGGCGCATTCTGGACCATTGCGCCGGCGGTGCTGGTGCCGCCGCCTTATCGGGCCGTCGCGGTCGGCGCCGCGCTGGCACTCGGCACCGGTATGGCCATTGCGCGCATCATGGCCGGTGGTCACTTCGCCAGCGACGTGATCTTTGCCGGCGTCTTTACTTTTCTGATCATCTGGTTTGCTTATGCAATGATCTTCCGCTGGCCCTCGACCCGGCTCAGCGAAGACGAATCCGAGCGCCGCCTCGAACGCTTCTCCGCGCGCTGCCGGCGGCTGATCGGCCTCGGCTAGGTTGCGTCGCGCGCACTGGCATTGCCTGCCAATTGGACTACAGTGCCTGCGGCGGCAACACGTGCCGCCTGAACGTCGGAGGCGTCGGTGGCTGACGAGCAGGAGACCCTGCATCGTGTTCTGCAGATGAAGATCAGGGCGCTTGGCGATCCCGCGCAGGTCCTGTCCCTGGTCAAGAGCACCGCTCCGTTTTACCGCGCGCTCGGGGGCGCCAAGGTCCGCTTCCTGCAGAATGTCGATGATCCGGCCCAGTTCGTGATTGAAGTCGAGTACGACGCCAATGCCGCGCTCGAACTCAACAGGCAGAAGATTTCCAGCGACCCGATGGTGCGAAGCTTCCTGCAGGGCTGGCGAGCGCTGCTGGCCGGCTCGGCCGAAATGGACGTCTTTCAGGACGTCACCGACTAGTCAAAAGGCTCTATATATCAATAATTTGCCGATCCATTGCGCGGCCCGCCGCGCAGGCTGGTACCGCCTGCTCATCGCTTGCGCCGTGCCGCAAGCGCCCTATAGTCCGCGCCGATCCTTCATTCCAGCCGGCGGCTTCGCGCGCCGGCCTTATCCACGATAGGCAATGCGTATGGCGACGGACGGCAAGAAGCGGGACATCAAGAAGGTCGTTCTGGCCTACTCTGGCGGTCTCGACACCTCGATCATCCTCAAGTGGCTGCAGACCACCTACGGCGCCGAGGTTGTCACCTTCACTGCCGATCTCGGCCAGGGCGAGGAGCTCGGCCCCGCCCGGGAGAAGGCGCTGCGCGCCGGCATCAAGCCCGAGAACATCTTCATCGACGATCTGCGCGAGGAGTTCGTCCGCGACTTCGTCTACCCGATGTTCCGCGCCAATACCGTCTATGAAGGTCAGTACCTGCTCGGCACCTCGATCGCGCGGCCGCTGATCGCCAAGCGCCAGATCGAGATCGCGCACCAGGTTGGCGCCGACGCCGTCTGTCATGGCGCCACCGGCAAGGGCAATGACCAGGTCCGCTTTGAGCTCGGCTACTACGCGCTCGATCCGTCGATCAAGATCATCGCGCCGTGGCGGGAATGGACCTTCAAGGGCCGCGAAGAGCTGCTGCAATTCGCGCGCGACCATCAGATCACCATCACCAAGGACAAGGAGGGCGAAGCACCATTTTCAGTCGACGCCAACCTTCTGCACTCGTCGTCCGAAGGCAAGGTGCTGGAAGATCCGGCCAAGGAAGCTCCGAGCATCGTCTATCAGCGCACCATCTCGCCGATGGAAGCGCCCGACAAGCCGACCGAGATTTCGATCGGCTTCAAGCGCGGCGATGCCGTCAGCCTCAACGGCAAGGCGATGTCGCCGGCGACGCTGCTGACCGAACTCAACAAGTACGGCCACGACAATGGCATCGGCCGGCTCGATCTGGTCGAGAATCGTTTCGTCGGCATGAAGTCGCGCGGTGTCTACGAGACGCCCGGCGGCACTATCCTGCTGCAGGCGCACCGCGCCATCGAATCGATCACGCTCGACCGTGGCGCCGCGCATCTCAAGGACGAGCTGATGCCGCGTTATGCGGAATTGGTTTACAACGGCTTCTGGTTCTCGCCGGAGCGCGAGATGCTGCAGGCGCTCATCGACAAGTCGCAGGAAGCCGTCGAAGGCACGGTGCGGCTCAAGCTCTACAAGGGCAATATCATCCTCACCGGCCGAGAAAGCCCGGCCTCGCTGTATTCCTCCACGCTCGTCACTTTCGAGGACGACAAGGGGGCCTACGACCAGAAGGACGCCGAAGGCTTCATCAAGCTCAACGCGCTGCGCCTGCGCACGCTCGGCCAGCGCAAGCGGACGCTCAAGGAGGGATGATGCAGCGCGCAGCTCCGAAGTTTGCATTGGTCGCGTTGACTGCGGCGGCGCTGGCGGCCTGTTCGGGCGACGGCAAGAAGTCGGCCGAGCCCGATCCGAATCTGTTTCCGAAGGACTACAAGACCGAGATCATGTATACGCTCCAGAAGGAGCTCGACGATCCGACCAATATTCGCGATGCTTTCGTCACCGAGCCGTTCCTCACCCAGGGCGGTCGCGAGCAGCGTTACGCCGTTTGCGTGCGCAGCAATTCGCGCAACATGAATCGCGAGTATACCGGCATCAAGGACCGCATCGCCTACTTCTACGGCGGCCACCTCAACCAGTTGATAGATGCGACACCGGAGCAGTGCGGCAAGGCGGCCTACAAGCCGTGGCCGGAACTGCAGACCATCTGCTTCAGCAACAAGGGCTGCAAATAAACGATACGACTATCGTTGTCCGGCGACTTCGGCGGTTGCTTCCACCGAATACGCGCTTGCGGTGACCTTCAGCTCCGGACTCAACGGCAAGCCGCGGCGCTTCTTGTCCTCGATCTCGGCCGTGGTTTTCTGAATCTGCACGAAACGCATAGCCGCGATCGGATGGGTCCTGGCGTTGAGGATGCTGTGCGGGTGGACGAAGGCCATGCGCCGCCAGATTTCCTCCGTGCCCTTCGTGTCGTATCCGGCGCGCGCGACATAGTACGCACCGACGTAATCGGCCTCGCGCTCGAAGCCGGCGCTGTAAGCCAGTGCTCCCAGCCTGCCGAATTGCCTGCGGAAGGCCCCGCCGGTCGATACGCCGCCGGCATGAATGGCGATGTCGATGGCGGCGCCGGCCGCTGTGCCGACAAGTATGTTCCATCGCGTTTTGTCGAGATGACCGAGATTGGAGTGAGCCAGTTCATGGCCGATGACCATGGCCAGTTCGGCATCGGTCCGGGTCAGCGCCAGGAAGGCTGAATTGATAACGATATTGAAATCGGATGCGTACGCGTTGACGGTGTCGTCAACACGGTACTCGATCGGGATCGAGCAGCCCATGATCGGCGTTGCCGTCACGGTGCGATGGACCCCGTCGCGCCGCGTATCGATCCGGACGGGCGTGGTGCCGTTCTCGGCGAACCAGCGCCGCATCCAGTTCGCCGTGCCCCGGGTCGGAATGAGTTCGCCGTTGAGCGCGATGATCTCGTCGCCGGCGACGAGACCCGCCTGTGCGGCGGGCGAGCCTTCGACCACGGAAATCGCGGTCGGCCGACTCCAGCCGATGCTCAGCGCTTCGCCGGCATAGGACCAGTAGCGGCGCGGCAGGCTGCGCGGCGTCGCCGCGGTCAGCCCGATCTGGGCGGCGACGCGATCCTTGCAGTCGGCGACATTGGCGGTCCGGATGCGGAAGGCGACGGAATCGACGCGGTGTCGCTCGCTGTAATACTTGCGCAGTTGGGCGATCTGCTGGGCGCGCTGCTCTGCCGCGACAACGTCCTTGGGCAGGTCCGGGAGCATGGAATCCGGCATGGCGCAGGCGGCGCACGCCAACGCCATGGCCACGCTGACTGGCCGGACAATACGCACGACGCCACCCCCCGCCTTTCAGCCAAAGGTAGCGCCGCCGTAACCGGAATCAAGCATAAGTTGTAGTCGGGTTGTGGTCGCGTGAGGTCACCGCACGCCGGTCATCGCGACCTTGGCGTTGTCGCCGAGGTCGGGTCGCGTGCCGGTGGCCGCAGCCATCATCATCTTGACCATGCTGACGACGGTGCCGGGCCCGTCCCAGTACTGCGCCTCGGTCGGCGTCACCTTGAGCACGCGGATATTCGGATTGTCGGCGGTGTCCCACCACGCTTTGGCGGTCGGCTCCCACAATTCCTTGATCAGCTCGCGGTCGTTCGACACGAAAGCCGTGCCCGAGACGGAGGCGTATTTCTGGCCGCCCGTGTCGGCGACGGCGAGCGCGAGTTTGGGATAGCGCGCGATCTCCTCGTCCTTGTGATGGCGGGCATCGGTCAGGATATACACCGCGTTCTCGGCGCGGCGCGAGCGCGCATCCATCGGCCGGCTGTGCAGGTTGTTGCCGTCCCATGTCGTGAGCATGCAGATGGAGATCTTCTCCATCAGATCCCACACCCGTTCCACTTCGTTCGTTGCCATGATTTGCTCCCTTTGCAGCGACAACGGCGCAACAAGGGGCTGCGTTCCGGGAACAACGAAAAGGGCGCCGTTTCCGGCGCCCTTGGCAGTTGCGGCTGCGGCGAAGGTCAGACCTGGCGGTCGACCAGGGCTTTCTTCAGCGTGGCAATTTCCTTGGCCGGGTTCAGGCCCTTCGGG
>JAEZEY010000425.1 GCA_023432845.1 Pseudomonadota bacterium | reverse complement strand
GGCCCGAACCGGCCTGGCCCTGCCCTTCCTGCATCTGCTGCGCAAGACCTTGCGCGCCCTTGCGCATCGCTTCGAGGGCGCGACCCTGGCTGTCGACGGCGCCGTCGGCGTCGCCCTCGCCGAGATTGCCTTCGGCCTCGCCCATGGCTTCACCGGCATCGCCGAGCTGCTGACCCGGGCCGTCCTGATCGCCCGGCTCCTGGCCCTCGCCCTTCTGGCCCGGCTGCTGGCCCATACCGCGCTGGCGCAACTGCTCGAGCAGCTTGTTGAGGCGGTCCTTGAGCGCCTGCTGGTCCTGACGCAGATCGCCCATCTGCTGGTCGCCCTGCTCGCCACGTTGCCCGCGCTGCGGACGCCGTTGATTCTGGCCTTCCTTGAAAGTGCGGTCGCGCAACTGCTGCTGCTTGCGGATCATGTCGCTCAGTTCGTCGAGCGCCGAGTTCATGTCCTGATCGCCCTGGTCCTGATCGGCGCCGGGGCGGGCCATCTGCAGATTTTCCATCATCTGCTGCAACTGATCGAGCAGCGCACGGGCGGCGTCGCGATTGCCCTGCCGGGCCATCTGCTCCATGCGGTCCATCAGGCTATTGAGATCCTGCTGGCTCAATGTGCGCGTGTTGCGGTCGAGGGGGCGCTGCTGCGCCTGCGGATTCTTGCGCATCTCCTCGGCGAGCGCCTGCAGGAACTTGTCCATCGCGGCGCGTAGGTTATCCATCAACTTCTTGAGTTCTTCATCGCTGGCGCCGCGTTCCAGCGCCTCGCGCAGCGCATCCTGCGCCTGACGCAGAGCCTGCTCGGCCTGGCTGACATCGCCGTCCTCGATCTGCAGCGCCATCTGCCACAGCCGGGCGACGACATCGCGGAGTTGGTCGTCCGACTTGGAATTGCGCAGATCGAAGTAAATCGAGCGCAGGCCGAGATAGATGCCGGCCTCCGGCGTGAAGCGTTCCGGCGCGATGGCGAGCGCATCGAGCGCGGTCAGCACCAGCGGCTTCTCGTTGGCGTCGAGCGCGAGGATACGGCGCTGCTCGACGAGCGCGCGCGCCAGAGGCTTGACGAAGATGCGCTGCGGCAAGGTGACTTCGCGCGGCTCACTCTCGCCGACATTGCCGGCTTCGTCGCGCGCGGTCAGCGTCACCGTCACGGTGCTGCCGGCCCACGGGTTTTCGGTGAGGTCTTGCGTCGTTTGCGCGACGCCGGCGCGGGTGCGGGCCTGCGGCAGCGTCAGCGCGAACTGCGGCGCATCGAACAGCGGACGGCGCTTGCTGTCGGCTGCGGGCTTGTCGTCCTTGAGCGCGAAGATCGCCTTGCCTTCGACGATGCCGTAATCGTCTTCCATCCTGTAATCGAGCCGCAGCGCACCGCGCGCCTGCCGCTCCGGATCCTTGGTCAATTCCACCGTCGGCGCGCGATCGGGGATCGCGGAGAAGCTCCACACCGGATTGGTCGAGGCGGCGCCGCGCAAGGTCACCTTGCCGTCGGTCTTGATGACGAAGCGGCGTTCTTCGGTGCCGGCGGGCAGCGCGGTGTTCGGATCGAGCGGCACATCGTCAATACCGCCGGCGCGTTCGATGTCGAACGACACGCTGCCGGTCGAGCGCACCACCAGAAGGCTGCCGGTGGGCACGGAGATCGGCGCGGCCGCGAGATCGACCGGCGGGTTGGCGTCGCCCGGCCGTATGCCCGGTAGCATCACCGGCGGACGGCCGGTGTAATTCGGCGGCGTCACCCAGGCATCGATGCGAAAATTGGCCGGCGCCACCACGCCCTTCCAGTCGAAGGCCGCACCAACGCGCTTCCAGCGCTCGCCGCCGGCGGAGACGAAGGTCGCGGCGACCAGCAGCATGACCAGCGCGCGCAGCGCCATCGGATCGCGCAGCGACAGCTTCGGCTGCGGCCAGCCGGCCTTCAGCGACTTGGCCGACATCAAAGCGCGTTCGAGATGCGCCTGCCACAAAGCCTGCGCGACGGGATCGTTGCGGTTGGCGGAAATCTGATCGGCGATGGAGGTTGCCGGGCGATGCGCCGCGCCGCTGCCCGCGTCGAGACGACGCAGGCCGTCGCGATCGCTCGGCACGCGCAGGCGCAGCATCGGGAGCGTGGCGACGATGAACACCAGGGCGAAGATCACAAGGCCGATGATGCGGCCGAGCGGCGGCAGGGCCAGCCACAGACCCGCCCAGGACAAGGCGAGGAACAGGCCGAGCGCGGTTGCCAGCGCCGCCAGCGCCGGCCACAGCCGTTCCCACAACAGGCTGCCGCGCGCCCGCTGGACCGCGCGCGCCAGCATCAGCCGCGCCGGATGCGGCCTGTGCAGTGTGTCGTTACCCTTCGCAAGGTCTTGTTCGTCCAAAGGCACTCCGCGTCGCTACCGGGGCCAGAGAATCTCAGCGGCCTGTCGAGGCTAACACGTTACCGAAGCCTACCAGCAAGCAAGCCCCGAGCCACGTAACAAGAATGTCAGGCGCTTATGCGGCTTTAAAACGCTTTCAGAGCCAGCCCGGTACGCGATCGAGCGCGATTATTTGGTCAACTTCAAGGCGCGGGCGAATGACGGCCCAGTCGGCGCCTTTGACCAGCACTTCCGGCACCAAAGGCCGCGTATTGTAGGTTCCCGCCTGCACGGCGCCGTAGGCGCCGGCGGTCATCACCGCCAGCAGGTCGCCGTTCCCGGGTTCCGCCATTTCGCGATCCAGCCCGAGGAAATCGCCGCTTTCGCAGACCGGGCCGACGATATCGGCGCGAATTCGCTTTGCCGAGGCCGCCGGCAAGATCACCGGGCGGATGGCGTGATAGGCCTCGTACAAGGTCGGACGGATCAGGTCGTTCATCGCCGCATCGACGATGACGAAATGCTTGGCCTCGCCGTGCTTCACGAACAGGACGCGCGTGACCAGAATACCGGCATTGCCGACCAGCAGCCGGCCCGGCTCGAAGATCAGCCGGCAGCCGAGATCCTTGACCGCGCGCTTGACCACATCGGCATAGGCGTCCGGCAGCGGCGGCGGTTCGTTGTCGTCGCGATAGGGAATGCCTAGGCCACCGCCGAAATCGACATGCGAGATGGTGTGGCCGTCGGTGCGCAGGTCGCGCACGAATTCGGCCAGCAGCGCAAAAGCGTTGGCGAACGGGTCGAGGTCGGTGATCTGGCTGCCGATATGCATGTCGACGCCGGACACCTTGATGCCCTTGAGCTTCGCCGTATGCGTATAGACGTCGCGCGCGCGGCTGATCGGAATGCCGAACTTGTTCTCGGATTTTCCGGTCGCGATCTTGTGGTGGGTCTTGGCATCGACATCGGGGTTGACGCGCACCGAGACATGCGCGGTGCGGCCCTTGGACGCCGCGACCTGCGACAGCAGATCGAGCTCGGGCTCGGACTCGACATTGATGCAGAAGATGCCTTCGTCGAGCGCCAGCGCCAGTTCCTGCGCGGTCTTGCCGACGCCGGAGAACATGATCTTCTCCGGCGGGATGCCGGCGGCGCGAGCGCGCTTGAGCTCACCGCCGGAGACGACATCGGCGCCGGCACCCAGCTTTGCCAGAGTCCTGATGACGGCCTGGTTGGAATTGGCCTTCATCGCGTAGCAGATCTGCGCATCGACATCGGCGAAGGCTTCGGTGAACACCTTGTAGTGGCGCTCCAAAGTCGCCGACGAATAGCAATAGAACGGCGTGCCGACCTCAGTGGCCAGCGTCACAAGGTTGACGTCCTCGGCATGGAGGACGCCGTCGCGATAGTCGAAATGATGCATCGGGCTAACGGCGCGTGGAAACTAGTTCAGCAGATTGTCGAGGAAGATTCGTTTCTGCGGCCCTGCCGGCGTCTCCAGCATGTTGCCGCCACCTTGATTGGAGCCGCCCATCGGCTGCACTGCAATCGGATTGAGCGACGACTGCCTCGGCTGCTCGACCGGCGCGGCCGAAGCGCTCGGCGGCGGATCGAGCGGGCCCTTGCGGCCGCAGGCGGCAAGGCCCAGCGACGCAACCAGCGCACCGGTCAGAGCAAGGCGGAGAAGATCGCGTTTTGGTCGGGTCACAGGTAACTCCACGTTGCGGACAGCTTAGCAGACCGGACGGCTATTTTGCGAACAGAAAGCCAATGAGCGGATAAGCGGCCAGGATGACGGCGCTGGCGATGATGTTGAGCCACAGGCCGGCGCGGGCCATCTGCGCGATCGTGATTCGCCCGCTCGCGAAGATAATGGCGTTGGGCGGGGTCGCCACCGGCAGCATGAAGGCGCAGCTGGCCGCGATCGCCAGTGGCACCGCCAAAGCGGGCGGCGCCAGACCGAGGCTGACGGCGACCGCGGCGGCGAACGGCAGGAAGGTCGCAGCGCTTGCGGTGTTGCTCGTGATTTCAGTAAGAAAGATCATCCCGACCGTGACGACGGCAACGGTCAGGATCACCGGCCAGGATTGGAGCCCCGACATCGTCGATGCCAGCCAGGCGGCGAGGCCCGAGGAATCGATCGCGGCCGCCAGCGTGAGGCCGCCGCCGAACAGCAGCAGAACGCCCCACGGCAAGTCCTGCAAATCGTCCCAGGTCAGCAGGCGGCCGCCTTTCGGCATGCCGGACGGCAGCAGAAACAACGCGAGCGCCGCCGCCACCGCCACGGTGGTGTCGTTCAGCGACGGCACATACGGCGTCAGCAGAGGGCGGAAGATCCAGCCGATCGCGGCGGCGAGCAAAACGCAGATGATGCGGATCTCGGCCGGCGACAGCCTGCCGAGTTCGCGACGGCCGCGGCCAATCACCTCGTCCATGTCCACGGCATTGGTCAGTGCGACTGGATGCATGCGCGTCAACGCCAGCCATGCCATCGCCAGCATCACCGCCGACACCGGCAGGCCCAGGATCATCCACTGCGCAAAACCGATCTGGATGCCGTACTCGCGCGCCATCAGGCCGGCCAGCAACGCGTTCGGCGGCGTGCCGATCAATGTGGCGATGCCGCCGATGCTGGCGCCATAGGCGACCGACAGCATCAGCAATACGCCGAGATTGTCCTTGGAGCGGTCCTCGTCGATGTTGCGGTCGAACAGCGCCAGCACCGACGTGGCGATTGGCAGCATCATGAGCGCCGTCGCTGTGTTGCTAACCCACATGCTCAGAAAGCCGGTGGCGAGCATGAGGCCGGCCGAAACCCGCGCCGGCGAGGTGCCAACCGCGGCGATGATGCCGAGGCCGATCCGCCGGTGCAGATCCCAGCGCTGGGTGGCGATGCCGAGAACAAAACCGCCAAGAAACAGAAACACGATCGGATCGGCGTAAGGCGTCGTGGTCGCGCCCAGCGGCGCGATGCCAAGCAGCGGAAAGAGCACCACCGGCAGCAACGCCGTCGCCGAAACCGGAATGACCTCGACGATCCACCACGCCGCCATCAAGGCGGCGACGCCGGCTACCCGCATCGCCTCCGGCGACAACCCGTCGGGAGTCGGCACTACCAGGCTGGCGGCAAAGGCCGCGAGGCCGATGGCAAATCCGGCAAACCGGGCTCGGCTCTGCACGGGATTCGGCATTGGCCTGCTTATTCCTTGGCGAGCTTCTTCAGCCATTTTCTGGCCTGCGCCTTGACGTTCTTCGGCGCGGTGCCGCCATAGCTGACGCGACTCTTTACCGAGCGATCCACCGACAGCACGCTGAACACGTCGTCGGTGATCTTCGGCTCGATCGCCTTCATGTCCTCGAGCGCCAGCCGGTGCAGCGGCACTCCCTTGGCCGAGGCGGCGGCGACGATGCGGCCCGTGATGTGATGCGCCTCGCGGAACGGGATGTTGAAGGTCCGCACCAGCCAGTCGGCCAGATCGGTGGCGGTGGCGTAGCCCTCGCCCGCCGCCTTTTTCATTTTCGCGGCGTCGGGCACGAGATCGTTGACCATCCCGGTCATCGCCGCGATCGCGAGAGAGAGCGCGGACAAGGCGTCCATGACGCCTTCCTTATCCTCCTGCATGTCCTTGGCATAAGCGAGCGGCAGCCCCTTCATGACGATGAGCAGGCCGTTGAGCGCGCCGATGATGCGGCCGGTCTTGGCGCGTACCAGTTCGGCGGCGTCGGGGTTGCGCTTCTGCGGCATGATCGACGAGCCGGTCGTGAACTTGTCCGACAGCTTGACGAGGCCGGTGAGCGGCGAGGTCCAGATGATGATCTCTTCGGCAAAGCGCGACAGATGCATCGCCGCGATCGAGGCGGCCGACAATGTCTCGAGCGCGAAGTCGCGATCCGACACGGCGTCGAGCGAGTTCGCGGTCGGCCGGTTGAAGCCGAGCGAGGCCGCAGTCATGTCGCGGTCGAGATCGAACGAGGTGCCGGCGAGCGCGCCGGAGCCGAGCGGCGATTCATTGAGGCGCTTGCGCGCGTCGGCGAAGCGGCCGCGGTCGCGGCCCGCCATCTCGACATAGGCGAGCAGATGATGACCGAAGGTCACCGGCTGCGCGGTCTGCAGATGGGTGAAGCCCGGCATCACGGTGGCGGCGTGCTCGAGCGCCTTCTCGGCGAGCGCGATCTGATAGGCGGCGAGCGCCGCATCGAGCGTGTCGATGGTGTCGCGCACCCACAGCCTGAAATCGGTCGCAACCTGGTCGTTGCGCGAGCGCGCGGTGTGCAGGCGGCCGGCGGCTGCGCCGATCATGTCGGTGAGCCGGCTCTCGACGTTCATGTGGATGTCTTCGAGCGCGCGCTTGAAAGCGAATTTGCCGCTCTCGATTTCTGACAGGATCGTGTCTAGAC
>JAEZEY010000349.1 GCA_023432845.1 Pseudomonadota bacterium | reverse complement strand
GCTATGGCTTCGAGCGGCACATGGGTTACAGCGTGCCCGAGCATTTCCGGGCGCTCGCGGAACTGGGACCGACACCGCACCACCGCCGTTCATTCGCGCCGGTGGCGGCGAAGTTCGCCGCGATGGGAGAGCGGCTCGACGATGTGCCGGACGAGGCGCTCGCGGCCATGTTGCCACTTTAGCCGGCGTTCTTTATTGCTCTTGCTTGCTTCGCTCTGTCCGCTGCGCGGGTAGAGGCAACGAGCAGGTCCATGCACCACGTCTCCCTGATCATCGAATTCCTGCGCGGCCGGCCCAAGGTCGTGTTCTGGTTCGTGGCGCTGTCGCAAGGCGTGCTGTGGACATTGATCCCGACGCTCTTCTTTTCATCGCCTCCCGGTGACGTGCCGCTGGTGCTGGCGGTCGGCCGCGAGTTCATGCTCGGCAGCTATCTGGGACCACCGCTGGCGTTCTGGCTCGCTGAAATCGCGTTTCGCGTCGCCGGCGTTTTCGGCCTCTATGCCCTGTCGCAGATCTGCATCGTTGTCGCGCTATGGGCCGTGTTTACGCTCGGGCGGTCGGTGATCGGGACGCGCCATGCAGTATTGGCCATACTCCTGATGGTCGGCATTGCCGCCTTCACGGTGCCGAGTCCGGATTTCGGCCCGGCGGTGCTGGCCATTCCGTTCTGGGCGCTGGCCCTGTTGCACTACTGGCGGGCGTTCGGCGAAGGCAAACGGGGCAGTTGGTTCCTGCTCAGCGTCGATCTCGGCCTGCTGCTGCTGACACACTTTGCCGGCATCGTGCTGGTGGTGTTGCTGATCGTCTTTGCGCCACTGACGCGGCGCGGCCGCGCGGCACTAGGCTATCCAGAACCGTGGCTGGCGCTCCTGCTGCTGGCGGTGGTGGTCGCGCCCTATGCCGCCTGGCTGAGCCAGTCCTGGCCGCTTGTGGCGGCGGCGCTTCAGGAAAACACCGAGGGTGTCTCCGCCTTGCGGCTTGTCGGCGCGCTGGTCGCTGTGCATCTGGGGCTGCTGCTGCTGGCGGCGCTGTCGACCGGCATCGGCCGCGGACGCAACGAGCGCGCCCCTGAGATAGACCGCAGTCCGGTGGAACCGGCGGCGCGCGCTTTCGTCTATTTCTTTGCGCTGACGCCGGCGCTCGTCGTCATCGCGCTGGTGCTGATCGGCGAGCGCGTGCCGCAGGCCACGCTGCTGTCGGCATTCGGCTCGCTGACGACATGGTCGGCGCTCGCACCGCTCGCTTTGCTGTCCGGCATGGCTGTGGTGCTCGCCGCGGGCAATCGAGTGCTCATCTATCGCGAGCAATTGGTGTCGTCATCCTGGCTCGCGCTGCTGGTAGCGCCACCGCTGCTGCTTGCGGCGAGTCTGCTGGTGGTGCCGTGGACTTTCGCCCGCGACAATCGCCTGGCGCAGCCATCGGCCGACGAGGCGGAGTTCTTCGCCGAAACCTATCAGCGCCGCACCGGCCAGCCGCTGCAATATGTCAGCGGCGATGCGCGGCTGGCGCCGTTGATCGCCATGATGGTGCCCGGCGGAGCGCAGAACCGCCCGCATGTATTCTTCGCCTGGGCGCCGCAGCGCAGCCCCTGGGTCAGCGTTGACGATGTCGCGGCCAATGGCGGTGTGCTGGTCTGGCCGGCGGCCGCCAACAATGCGGTGCCGGAAGATTTGCGCACGCAGTTCCCGGATCTGGTGCCTGAACTGCCGCGTCAGTTCGACCGCGCGGTGCAGGGCCGTCTGCCGCCGATCCGCATCGGCTGGGCCGTGCTGCGCCCGCCGGCGCAGCCTCAGTGATAGCTCTCGCCTTCGCGGACCTTGCCGCGGAATATCCAGTACACGAAGATTACATAGCCGATCACCATCGGCAGCAGGAACAGCGTGCCGATCAGCATGAACACCTGGCTGCTCGCAGAAGCCGCGGTGTCCCAGATCGTCAGTGACGGCGGCACCAGATACGGATAGTTCGAGATCACCAGGCCGACATAGCCCAGCATGAACAGCGCGATCGACGCCAGGAACGGCGGGACTTCACGGCCGCGCTCGATCCAGCGCCAGCAGGTGAAGGCAACGAGCGCGGTGATCGTCGGCACGGGCCACAGGTAATAGAAATTCGGCAACGAGAACCAGCGCTCCGCAATGCGCGGCTCGGCGATGGGCGTATAGAGGCTCACGGCCGCCATGAAGACCAGCACAGCGATCAGCCAGTACTTGGCCTGCCGCTGCGCGCGCGCCGCGACGGCGCCTTCGGTCTTCATGTGCAGCCAGGTGGTGCCGAGCAAGGCATAGCCGGCGACCAGAGCCACGCCGCAGAGAAATGAGAATGGCGTTGCCCAGTCGAAATGGCCGCCGGAAAATTCCAGGTTGGTCACCGCGATGCCCTGCACCAGGCCGCCGAGAATGACGCCCTGCGAGAAGGCGGCCAAGGTCGAGCCGAGCGCGAAGGCGAAGCTCCAGCCGGTCTTGCTGCGCGACACGGTGCGGAATTCAAAGGCGACGCCGCGGAACACCAGGGCCACCAGCATCACAATCACCGGGATGTAGAGCGCCGGCATGATCACCGCATAGGCGCGCGGGAAGGCGACGAACAGGCCGACGCCGCCGAGGATCAGCCAGGTCTCGTTGCCGTCCCAGAACGGCGCGATGGTGCGCATCATCTGGTCGCGCTCGGTCTCGCTCTTGTTGAAGGGAAACAGGACGCCGATGCCGAGATCGAAGCCGTCGAGGATGATGTACATCGCCACTGCGACGCCGATCAGCGCGGCCCAGATCAGCGGGAGATACATTTCCATGGAGCCCATGGCGTGTCTCCTTTCTCAGCTCTCTCGGCCGGGCGACTGCGCCGCCGCGACGGGGTTGCCGGAGAGGAAGCCGGGTTCGTGGCCTTCGCCGCCGCCCTTGTCTGGGCCCTGCTTGATCAGCCGGTTCATGTAATAGATGCCGAACGAGAACACGATGCCGTAGGCGACGATGAACAAGGCCAGCGTGCCGAGCACGGTGGCGCCGGGCACTGGCGAAACCCCGTCGGCGGTGCGCATAACGTTGTAGATGAGCCAGGGCTGGCGGCCGCTTTCGGTGACGACCCAGCCGGCGATGACGGCGACGAAGCCGGTCCACCACGCATGGGCGACAATGCGCAGGAACCAGCGCGTCTCGAACAACGTGCCGCGCCACCACAGGAATGCGCCGTAGAGCGCAGCCGCGATCATGAAGAAGCCGATCGCCAGCATGATACGGAAGGCGAAGAACACCAGCGTCACCGGCGGGCGCTGGTCTGGCGGCACGCTCGACAGGCCAGGGATCAGCCCGTCCCACGAATGCGTGAGAATGAGCGACGAACCGTGCGGGATCGAAATTTCGAAGCGGTTCTTCTCCGCCTTTTCGTCCGGCCAGGCGAAGATGTGGAAGTCGGCGGGCTTCGATCCGTCCCAGTGGCCTTCCATGGCCGCGACTTTGATCGGCTGGTGCTCGAGGGTGTTGAGCCCGTGAAGATCGCCGATGAAGAGTTGCAGCGGCGCCAGGATCACCGCGAGGCCGATGCCCATGCGCAGCATGGTGCGGCCCTCGCTCAGGTGGCGGCGTTCGAGCAGGAAGCGCGCGCCGACGCCGAGCACGACAAAGGCCGTGGTCAGATAGGCCGCGTTGAGCATATGGGCGAAGCGATACGGGAAGCTCGGATTGAAGATGATCTGCAGCCAGTCGACCGGCACCGCGACGCCGTTCTCGATGGCATGGCCGGTGGGCGTCTGCATCCAGCTATTGGCGGCGAGAATCCAGAACGCCGAACTCATGGTGCCGAAGGCGACCACGGCGGCGGACAGCGTATAGAGCCACGGCGGGACGCGGCTGAAGCCGAACAGCAGGATGCCGAGGAAGGTCGCTTCGAGGAAGAATGCCGCCAGCACCTCGTAGCCGAGCAGCGGCCCGATCACGTCGCCGCTGAAGGCGGAGAAGCGGCTCCAGTTGGTGCCAAACTGATAGGACAGCACAATGCCCGAGACGACGCCCATGGCGAACGACACGGCGAAGATCTTCACCCAGAAGCGCATCAGCAGTTGATAGCGCTCCTCGCCGGTGTAGACCCACAGGCCGCCGAGTGTGGCGAGCCAGGCCGACAGGCCGATGGTGAAGCTCGGGAATATGATGTGGAAGACGACGGTGAAGGCGAATTGCAGGCGGGCCAACAGAACTGGATCGGCGTCCATGGTTCATCTCCCGGCAAGCGTTCCCATAAATGCACTATTTATTCAGTCTATCCGAAGTCGATACCGCATTCCATGATACACAGGAATGTTCCCAGAGGGTTCCGCTCTGCGGCGTTTGGATGCGGTCGACACCAATTATATCTATAATATAAACTTTGGCGCGATGACGTTTGACGGCCCGTTGCCACAATTCGCCCGCGGTGCCTGAAGCGAGGATGCAATGAGCCTGTGGTCATCCTGGCAGGTTTGGGCGGGGCTGTCGGCGGTGTTCGCCGCGCTCACGGCGATCATGGCCAAAATCGGCGTCGCCGAGGTCAACCCCGACTTCGCGACCTTCATCCGCACCATCGTCATCCTGATGACGCTGGCGCTGATCCTTGTCGCCACCGGACAATTCCAGCCGCCGGGCAGCGTGTCGCCGCGCACCTACGTATTCCTGGTGCTGTCGGGACTGGCGACCGGCGCGTCGTGGGTCTGTTATTTCCGCGCGCTCAAGATCGGCGCGGCGGCCAAGGTCGCGCCGATCGACAAGTTGAGCGTGGTGCTGGTGGCGATCTTTGGCGTCGTCTTTCTTGGCGAGCGCCTGTCGGGCCCGAACTGGCTCGGCGTTGCCCTGATCACGGCGGGGGCGATCCTCATCGCGCATCGTTAGGCCGTAGCCCGGATGTAGCGAAGCGCAATCCGGGATCCGTTGCCCCGGGTTTCGCTGCGCTCACCCGGGCTACAAGGCGATCACGACTCCAGCGCCTTCTTGATCGCCAGCAAATCGCGCCAGGCGAAACGCTTCTGCAGCGGCGAGCGCAGCAGGAAGGCCGGGTGGAACATGGCGATGGTTTTGATCTCGCGTTTGCCGGTGTTGAAAGTGAACCAGCGTCCGCGCGTCTTGGTGATGCCGTCCTTGATGCCGAGCAAGGTCTGCGCCGACGGTCCGCCGAGGCACACCAGAATGTCGGGGTCGGCGAGTTCGATCTGCCGCAGAATGAAGGGCAGGCAGATCGCCGATTCCTGCGGCGTCGGGGTGCGATTGCCGGGCGGGCGCCATGGCACAATGTTGGCGATGTAGACCGAGGTGCGGTCGAGGCCGATCGCCTTCAGCATCTGGTCCAGCAGCTTGCCGGAGCGGCCGACGAAGGGCAGGCCCTCGATGTCCTCGTCGCGGCCGGGCGCCTCGCCGACCAGCATGACGCGGGACTGCGGGTTGCCGTCGGCGAACACCGTGCGGGTCGCGGTCGCTTTCAGCGCGCAGCCGTCGAAGCCTTCGAGGATGGCGCGCAACTCGTCGAGCGTGGCGGCACTTTTGGCTGCGGCGCGCGCGGCGATGG
>JAEZEY010000087.1 GCA_023432845.1 Pseudomonadota bacterium | reverse complement strand
ACCCGGTGGTGCGCGCCATCACCGCGCGCGACGTCGTTGAATCGCTGGCCGCGGGCTTGCGCGATTTCCAGGCCGCGCCGTGGATCGGGCTCGCCTGTGGCGCGCTCTATGCCTTCGGCGGCATCGTCATCGTGCTCAGCGTTACGGCGCTCGGCCTGAGCTACCTCGCCTATCCGCTGGCGGCGGGCTTTGCGCTGATCGGGCCGTTCGTCGCGATCGGGCTCTACGAGGTCAGCCGCCGCCGCGAGACCGGCGAGCCGATCTCGCTCAGTGCGGTGTGGCGCAAGGTGATGAGCCGCAGCGAGATCGGCTGGATGGCCTTCGTCACCGTTTTCGTGATGTTGATGTGGATGTACCAGGTGCGCCTCCTGATGGCGCTGCTGCTCGGCGTCAATGCCTCCTTCGCCTCGTTCGAGCAGTTCATCACCGTGGTGCTGACCTCCAATTCAGGGCTCTTGTTCCTCGCCATCGGCAATCTCGACGGCGCCGTGCTGTCTCTGGTGCTGTTCTCGCTCACGGTGGTGTCGTTCCCGCTGCTGCTCGATCGCGACGTCGATTTCATCACCGCGATGATCACCAGCGTGCGCGCGGTGGTGACGAGCCCGGTGCCGATGATCTCATGGGCCGCAGTGATCGTGCTGCTGCTGATCGTGTCGGCGCTGCCGGCCTTCCTCGGCCTGATCGTGACCCTGCCCGTGCTCGGCCATGCCACCTGGCACCTCTACCGCCGCATCGTCGCGCCGGCGGCGGCGGCGGCGGTGGATGCCCAGCCTGCCTGATCATGATGTGTAAGGCCGTTCCGGCCCCGCCAACCATTCGGTAACCGGCGCGCGGCTAGCGTCGGGGCATGAGTACGGTCATCCCGTTCGGCCGCCGGCGCCGCAGCGTCCCGCGTTTTGCGGGGGTGGCAGCGTTTTTGCTGTTGCTCGGCGGGCTTGCCCTGTTCCAGGCGTGGCAGAGCCGTGCGGTCGTTGCCCCCGGCCCCGCCCTGCTCGCGGTCGAGGCCGTCGACGGCGATACCTTGCGGGCCAATGGCCAGCGCATCCGTCTGAACGGCATCGACGCGCCGGAACTGGCGCAGACCTGCCGCGACGGCCAGGGCCGCACCTGGCCCTGCGGCCGGGCGGCCCGCGAGCAACTGGCGTCGCTGGTCGCGCAAGGCGGCGTCACCTGCACCCGGCGCGGCGAGGACCGTTTCGGCCGCATGCTCGCCACCTGCTCCGCCGCCGGCATTGCCGATATCGGCGAAGCGATGGTGCGCGACGGCTATGCGGTGAACTACGGCCGCTATACCTCCGCCTATGCCGGCGCCGAGCGCGAGGCCGGCACCGCGCGCCGCGGCCTGTGGCAGGGCGCGTTCGACAATCCGGAAGAGTGGCGGCACGCGCGCTCACGGTAGCCTGCCGTCATGCACAGCCCCGCTCGCGCCTTGGCACGAATCGCTAGCGCGCGATAGCTTGGCGCCTGCAAAGGCTCCATCACAAAGGAATGTGCCATGGCCAAGCGGACGACCTTACGCTCTTCGAAGGGCAAGAAGCTCTATGCGGTGCGCGACAAGGAGGGCAAGTTCAAGGACATCCAGACCTACAAGCGCGCCCATACGCTCGACATGAAGCGCAAGTCGAAGGCCGAGCTGGCCAAGAAGAAAAAGAAGAAGACCGCCAAGAAGGCCAAGAAGGCCGTGAAGAAGAAAAGGCGGCTGTAGGCGTCAGTCTGTCGGTCGCTCGCGGGCGTCGTAGACCTTGACCTTGAGGCCAGCGTCCTGCCCTTTGATCGTCAGCCCGGCGGACAGCGCCTGGGTCAGCGAACCGAACTGCGAGACGCAGCGTCCGCCCACCTCAACGACATAGCTTGGCGCGGATGGCGGCGAGGCCGTCAAGGGAAGTTCGGAAGCATCGGTCGGACGCGGCACGGTGTCGGGCATGACAGCCTCGTTGCAAGCGGCCCGGGGATTATCGCCCCGGGACCGCCGGCATCATTCCGCCGCCCCGTTAAGATTGGCTGAAGGGCTAAAAAGCCACACAATATCAAGCGTGTTGGCGGTCACCGTCGATCGGGATCACCTGACCGGAAATGGTCTTCGCCGCCGGCGAGGCCAGGAATACCGCTAGTGCGGCGATATCCTTCGGATCGACGAACTTCTTGATCGACTGATATGAGAAGGTCTCGTTCAGGATCTCGTCCATCGTGCGGCCGGTGAGCTGCTGCTTGCCGCGGAACACGCGCTGGATGCGGTCGCCCTCGACCAGCCCCGGCGCGATGGCGTTGGCGCGGATGCCCCATTCACCGAGTTCGATCGCAAGCGTCTTGGTCAGGCCAATCACCGCCCATTTGGTCGCCGCGTAAGGCGAACGGTTGGGAATGCCGAAACGGCCGGCGACCGACGACAGGTTGATGATGGAGCCTGCTTCCGACTTCTTCAGATACGGGATTGCGAGCCGCGTCGTGTCGAACATCGCCGTCAGGTTGATCGCCATCACCTTGTCCCAGTCATCCGGCGGATAGTCAGCGACTGGCAGCGTCATGCCGGCAATGCCGGCGTTGTTGAACAGCACGTCGATGCCGCCGCGCGCTTCCGCCGCGGCGGGCTCCATCTTCTCAATGTCGGCCCGCACCGCCATGTCGCAGCGCTTGGCGACAAGGCCGGGGATTTCCTTGGCGATGGCGGTGAGCGCGGCGTCATCGATATCGCAGACGAAGATCTTGGCGCCGGTGGCCGCGAAGGCGCGCGCGAATTCGCGGCCGATGCCGGCGGCGCCGGCGGTGATCAGGACTTTCTGTTGCATTGTTTCCCCTCTTTTCTCGTATCCCTTTCTCACGAGAGCAGAGGGAAAGGAAGATCACTCCTCCTTCTCCGTCGCAAAATACAGCGGATAGCCGTTCATCTTGCCGAGCTCGGTCGCTTCCCTAGCCTTGGTCTCGGCGACGTCGCGGGTATAGACCGCGATGACACAAGCGCCCTTTTGATGCGCGGTCATCATCACGCGATAGGCTTGGCTTTCGTTGAGCCGGAACACGGCCTTGAGGACCTGCACGACGAACTCGCGCGGCGTGTAGTCGTCGTTGAGCAGGATCACCTTCCACAAGGGCGGCTTGGCGACCTTCGTCCTGGGTTTGCTGCGCGGCCTAGTCGTGGTGCCGGGATTGTCTGCCGGGCTCATGAGGACACTCCGTCAGTCGCCATGCGGCGCCGTGGTTCCTGTCCCCGGCGCCATTCCCCCGATTGCCTATCTTTACAAGTCCGGCCTAGATGCAAAAGCCCCGCCATCGCCATGCCAGGAAAAGTGGAAACCGGTTTTCCGTCCGGCATGGCGACAAAGGATGCGGGCGAAGAAACCCGGGGAAACTGCATGCCGACCGTCCTGCTCACCCATACGCCCGACATGCTCGCCAACTACTACGGCGACCGCGCGCTCGCGGCGCTGCGGGCGCTCTGCGACGTCCGGCTCAACGACACCGGCAAAGTGCTCGATGCGGCGGCGCTGGCGAAGCTGGCGCAAGGCTGCGAGATCATCGTCTCCGACCGGCAGACCCCCGGCCCGGCCGAGTTCTTCGCCCAGGCGCCTGCCTCGCTCGCCGCCTTTCTCCGTGTCGCCGTCGATATCCGCAACATCGACGTCGCCGCAGCTTCGAAGATCGGCGTGCTGGTCACACACGCCACGCCGGGCTTCATCCCGTCGGTCGCCGAACAGACCATTGGCTTCATGGTCGATCTTGGCCGTCACGTGTCGGCCTACACCGCCGAGTATCGCGCCGGCCGCGATCCGGAACCGGCGATGGGCCGGCAACTGGCCGGCGCTACGCTCGGCATTCTCGGCTACGGCGCCATCGGTGAGTATCTCGCTCGCCTCGGTGTCGCACTCGGTATGAAGGTGATGGTGTCTGATCCGTTCAAGACCGTCAGCGAGCCCGGCATCACGCAAGGCACGTTCGAGGACGTCGTCGCCGCTTCCGACTTTCTCGTCTGTCTCGTCATTGCCAATGAAGAGACGGAGAACATGATGAACGCCGCCGCCTTCACGCGCATGAAAAAGACGGCCTTCTTCATCAACATGTCGCGGGGCAATCTCGTGGACGAAAGAGCGCTCGAGGATGCGCTCGATCGCAAGCTGATCGCCGGCGCGGCGATGGATGTCGGCCGCGCGCCCGACCAGAAACCATCGCTATTC
>JAEZEY010000086.1 GCA_023432845.1 Pseudomonadota bacterium | reverse complement strand
AGATGGCGCGACACGATGAAGCCGGTCTTGACGAATTCCGGCGGCGCATCGACCGACACCACGTCGCCGACATGGACACCGAGCGCGCGCGTCTCTTCGGGGGAATCGGTCCGGGCATCGGTACGCACTTCGAGATTGGTCCAAGCGCTCGGCTGGGTATCGACTTCGTCATTGTAGGTGTGGCCGGACGCCTTGAGCGGCAGAATGGTGCCGCGGATCTGCCCGTCGTCGGTGAAGACATTGACCCGCGCGCCTTCGGCGAAGCGCGCCGACCAGTGGCCAATCGGCACGATTTCCAGCCGCCCGTTGGCGCGGATGTTCTTGACCGTGGCGCCCAATGTATCGAGATGGCCGACCAGCGCGCGTGCCGGCGCCGCCACCTCGCCCTTGAGCGTGGCGCGGATGGCGCCGCGCCGCGTCAGCTCGAACGGGATGCCGAGGTCATCGAGTTCTTTGCACACCAGCGCCACGATCACGTCGGTCATGCCCGTCGGGCTCGGTGTGCGCAGCAGGCGATTGAGCAGGCCGAGCATGTAGCCTTCGTCGATAGCCAGCTTGTTCTGGTGCGGCGTCGGCGCTTCTTTCGGCTGTTTCTGTTGCTTCTGCTGTTTCTGCTTGGCCATCAATTGTCCGGCGCGATACGGCTGTGGGGGAACAGGAAATCGACGAACTTCTCAGCCGTCGGCTGTGGCTGGTGATTGGCGAGACCCGGCCGCTCATTGGCTTCGATGATGACATAGTCGGGCCCGGTCACATCCGGCACTAGGAAATCGAAGCCGACCAGCGGAATATCGAGCGCGCGGGCGCCGGCAATGGCGGCGGCGGCAAGATCCGGATGCAGGTCGGCGGTGACGTCGTGGATAGTGCCGCCGGTATGCAGGTTTGCGGTCTTGCGCACGGCAAGACGTTCGCCGGACCGCAGCACGTCATCGAATTTGTAGCCGTGTGCGGCGACGGCGCGCTTGGTTTCGCCATCGAGCGGGATGCGGCTTTCGCCGCCGGTCGCCGCCGCCCGTCGCCGGCTTTGCAGCTCGATGAGATCGCTAATCGTATGCTCGCCGTCGCCGACGATGGTCGCCGGCTTGCGGATCGCAGCGGCCACGACCTCGCCGGCGATGACGATGATGCGCAGATCGTCGCCGGCGACGAACTCCTCGATCAGGACTTCGTCGCTGATTTTCCGCGCCTCAGCGATGGCGCGCGTCACTTCGTCTTCGGTCGTCAGATCGACGAATACGCCGCGGCCCTGTTCGCCGCGTGCCGGCTTGACGACGACGCGGCCATGACGCTCGAGAAAGGATGAGGCCTCGCCCGGCGTCGTCAGCCGCAACTGCTCCGGCACGCGCAAGCCGGCCTTGGCCATGATGCGGCGGGTCAGCGCCTTGTCGTCGCAGCGCGACATTGCCACGGCGCTGGTCATCTCCGACAGCGACTCGCGGCAGGCGACGGCACGGCCGCCATAGGACAGGCGGAAGATGCCGGATTCGGCATCCTCGATCTCGACGGCAATGCCGCGCCGCCGCGCCTCGTCGACAATGATGCGGGCATAGATGTTGAGTTCGCCGAGCACCGACGGCCCGGCGAACAGATTTTCGTTCACGGCATTCTTCCGCTTGACGCAGAACACCGGGACGCGGACGAAGCCGAGCTTCTCGTACAGCGCGATGGCCTGCACATTGTCGTGCTTCACCGACAGATCCATGAAGGCACGGCCGCGCTTCATGAACATGTCGGCCAGCGCCAGCACCAGCGCGGTGCCTACACCCGGCGCGCGGGCCTGCGGATCGACGGCCAGCGCCCACAGACTCGAGCCGTTGTCGGGATCGTTGAACGCCTTGGTGTGATCGATCCCCATGACAACGCCGGCGAGGCCGCCTTCGCCGTTCTCGGCGACCAGAAGCTGGACGCTCTCGGGGCGCGCATCGCCGGCAACATAGCCGTCGCGCAGCGGCACCATGCCGCGCGACAGGTACAGGCGGTTGACCTCGTCTGCGTCCTCGGCGCGCAGGAGGCGTATCGAGATCGCCGGCGGCTTCTGTTCTGTGACCGGCCGCGGCCTGACAAAGTCGAGCCGGTAGGTGTGCGAGGGATCGAGAAATAAAAGTTGCGGCGCCTCGGCGAGCAGTACGTGAGGTTCGCGCGCATAGAGGATGATATCGCGCTCGCCTTCGGTCTCGTCGCCCAGCATGGCGGCCAGCGACGACGGCACGGCGAAGGTCTGTCCGAAGATGAGCCGGCCCCAGCCGCAATCGACATAGGCCTCCTGAAGCACGTCGTCGCCGGCGGCGCCCCACATGCGCAGCGACAGCATGCGCTCCGGATCGGTGCCGGGCTCGGACGAGAATTTCTTTTGCGTCTGCATCGGCAACACCTTCAGAGCTTGTGGGCTTGCAGCCAGAGTTCGAGCAGTGCGACCTGCCAGAGTTTCGACCCGCGCAAACGCGTGATGTGCTCCTTGGGCGTGTCGAGTAGTCTGTCGATATAGGCGCGCTTGATGAGGCCGCGATGGCGCGCCGCCGGCGCATCGAGCGCCTGACGCACGAAGTCGAGCACGGGGCCTTCGATGTATTTGAGCGCCGGCACCGGGAAGTAACCCTTCGGCCGGTCGATGACCTCGGCCGGGATCACCGTGCGGCCGATGTCCTTCAGGATGCCCTTGCCGCCGTCGCGAAGTTTCTCTCCCGCCGGAACGCGCGCCGCGAGTTCGACCAACTCGTGATCAAGGAATGGCACCCGCGCCTCGAGGCCCCAAGCCATGGTCATGTTATCGACGCGCTTCACCGGATCGTCGACCAGCATCACGGTCGAATCGATGCGCAGCGCCTTGTCGACGGCCTCATCGGCACCGGGATTGGCGAAGTGCCGCGTGACGTAGTCGCGAGCGTCGTCACCGCCAACCACGGCGGGCTCCATGATCTCCCTGTATTCGGCGAAGTCGCGGTCGAAGAAGGCGCCGGCATAGGCCTCGACCGGATCGTTGGCATTCACCATGGGCGGATACCAGTGATAGCCGGCGAAGACTTCGTCAGCGCCCTGACCGGACTGCACGACCTTCACGTGCTTGGCGACTTCCTTGGACAAAAGATAGAAACCGACATTGTCGTAGGACACCATCGGCTCGGACATGGCCTCGATGGTCTCGGGCAACCGAGCGATCAACTCCTTCGACTTGATGAAGAGCTGGCGATGCTCGGTGCCGAAATGCTTGGCGACGATGTCGGAGTATTTGAACTCGTCGCCGATCTCGCCGTTGACTGATTCAAAACCGATCGAGAAAGTCTTGAGATCCTTCTGCCCGGCTTCGGCGAGCAGGCCGACAATGAGGCTGGAGTCGAGCCCGCCCGACAACAGCACGCCGACCGGAACGTCGGCGACCATGCGGCGATCGACGGCCTTGCGCAGCGCCGCGTGAACGAGCTCGCGCCATTCCTCGCGCGAGCGCCGCGCATCGTCGCCGCTACGGCCGAAGTTCAACGTCCAGTAGCGGTGATCGCTGCGTTTGCCCTTCTCGTCGAAGGACACAATGGTGCCCGGCTCGACCTTGCGCACGCCCTTGAGGATGGTGCGCGGCGGCGGCACGACGGCGTGAAACGACATGTAGTGATTGAGCGCGACGGGATCGATCGACGTATCGATATCGCCGGCGGCGAGCAGCGCCGGAAGACTCGAGGCGAAGCGGACACGTTTTCCCGGCGTCTCGGCGTAATAGAGCGGCTTGATGCCGAGGCGGTCGCGCACGAGCGTGACCTTGCCGGTGTCGCGCTCGACAATGGCGAAGGCGAACATGCCGTTGAAGCGCTTCGGCGCGTCATGGCCCCAAGCGTGCCAGGACTTGAGCACGACCTCGGTGTCGCCGTCGGAGAAGAATTTGTAGCCCTTGGCCTCGAGTTCGGCGCGCAACGCCTTGTAGTTATAGATGCAGCCGTTGAACGCGACGGATACACCCAGGGCCGGGTCCACCATCGGCTGTTGCGCGCGTTCGGACAGATCGATGATTTTCAGACGGCGATGGCCGAGCGCGGCATGGCCGTTCGACCAGAGACCGGCGCCATCGGGCCCGCGGCGCGCCATGGTCGCATTCATCGTCGCGACGGCCATGGCCGAAGCCGGCGCGTCGTTCAAACTCAACTCACCGCAAAATCCGCACATCGGTGCTTTTCCGCCTTCCTGTCGAAATCTGCCGATTGGCCCGGTGCGGCCCCCGAAGGGCGGCCGCAGGCTTGCGATTGATCGGCGAACGACCTCTCCAAAGACGAGAGGGCGCTCCTACGAAAAGATTGTCGTGAAGAGGCGGAACACCGCTTCGCGACAATCTTTACAGTTCTAATGTTTTGAAGTCAAATCATTCAGACCGGAAAGGTTCCATGTCTTCGTCAACGCCAGTTCAGCCGATTCGATCCGCCAAACCTGAGGTGAGGCAGGTGCTGGCGGCCGTGCGCCGCATCCTGCACGCCGCCGATCTGCGGTCGCGCCGGCTGTCGCGAGAGACCGGGCTGACCGCGGCACAGCTCGCGGTGCTGCAAGCCATCGCCGATCTCGGCGAGGTGACCACCGGCAGGATTTCCGAAGACGTCAGCCTCACCCAGGCGACCGTCACGGTGATTCTCGACCGGCTGGTCGAACGCGGCCTGGTCGAGCGCTACCGCAGCGCCGACGACCGCCGCATCGTGCATTCGCGGCTGACGGCGGCGGGCACTGATGCGCTGGCGGCGGCCGGACCGGCCACCACCGCCCGGCTGAT
>JAEZEY010000281.1 GCA_023432845.1 Pseudomonadota bacterium | reverse complement strand
ACGGGCGCTTCTGGCGTCATCAGAATGAGAGATTCGCAATGACAAAGTACAAGCTCGAGTACATCTGGCTCGATGGCTACACGCCGGTGCCGAACCTGCGTGGCAAGACACAGATCAAGGAATTCTCGTCGTTCCCGTCGCTCGCCGAATTGCCGCTGTGGGGCTTCGACGGCTCCTCGACGATGCAGGCGGAAGGCCGCTCGTCGGACTGCGTGCTCAAGCCGGTCGCGGTGTTCCCGGATGGCGCCCGCAAGAACGGCGTACTGGTGATGTGCGAAGTCATGATGCCGGACGGCGTCACGCCGCATGAAAGCAACAAGCGCGCGACCATTCTCGACGATCCGGACGCGTGGTTCGGCTTCGAGCAGGAGTACTTCTTCTACAAGGACGGTCGTCCGCTCGGCTTCCCCGAGCACGGCTATCCGGCGCCGCAGGGCCCCTACTACACCGGCGTCGGCTACAAGAACGTCGGCTCGGTCGCCCGCAAGATCGTCGAAGAGCACCTCGAACTCTGCCTGGAGGCCGGCATCAACCACGAAGGCATCAACGCCGAAGTGGCCAAGGGCCAGTGGGAATTCCAGATTTTCGGCAAGGGCTCCAAGACCGCGGCCGACCAGATGTGGATCGCCCGCTACATCATGATGCGCCTGTGCGAGCAGTACGAGATCGACATCGAGTGGCACTGCAAGCCGCTCGGCGATACCGACTGGAATGGCTCGGGCATGCACTGCAACTTCTCGACCAAGTACATGCGCGAAGTCGGCGGCAAGGCCTATTTCGAGGCGTTGATGGCCCAGTTCGGCAAGAACCTCGATGACCACATCTCGGTCTACGGCCCGGACAACCACATGCGCCTGACCGGCAAGCATGAGACGGCGCCGTGGAACAAGTTCTCCTACGGCGTCGCCGATCGCGGCGCCTCGATCCGCGTGCCGCATTCCTTCGTGAAGGGCGATCTCTATCGCGGTTATCTCGAAGACCGCCGTCCGAACTCGCAGGGGGACCCCTACCAGATCGCGTCGCAGATTCTGAAGACCATCTCGGAAGTCCCGTTGCCGAAGTCTGCGGCCGCCTGAGGTCTTCCGAACCTCGAAAGACTTTCCTCCCAAGACTTGGGGTGCCCTTCGGGGCGCCCTTTTTTTCTTGGCCAAGAGCATCCGGATGGCCGGCGCTGGCAACGGCGGCCCGGCGCCGCTAGATAGGCGGCATGAGCCAGACCAAGCCTGCCAAAGCCGCCAACAAGCCTGCCGCAAGCGAGAGCGACTGGACCAAGCTCTGGCCGAGCGCCAATCCGCGCAGGTCCGAGCCGCTGCTCAAGGCGCTGCATATCCTGACGCGCGACGGCGCCCTCAACGCGGATTCGCGGCGTAAGCTGACGCAGGTGCTGCATCTCACCCAACTCCTCAAGCCGGCCATCGAGGCGATGCTCAAGGAGAAGGACGATCCGATCCTCGCCGACCTCGGCGCCGGCAAGTCGTATCTCGGCTTCATCCTCTACGACCTGCTGATCGGCCCGGCCGGCAGAGGCCGCGTCGTCGGTATTGAGACACGCGAAAAGCTGGTCGGGACCTCGCGCGCCTTGGCCCAGCAATCCGGATTCGACCGCCTCGATTTCATCACCGCGCCGATCGCCGAGGCGAACCTGCCCGGCGGACGTGCCGACATGGTCACTGCGCTGCATGCCTGCGACACCGCGACCGACGACGCCATCCGCTTCGCCCTGCGCCACGAGGCCAAATGGGTGGCGCTGGTGCCGTGCTGCCAGGCCGAGGTTGCCCGCCTGCTCGACGGCCATCAGGGCCCCATGCGCCAGCTCTGGCGTCATCCGATCCAGCGCCGCGAATTCGGCGCGCATCTGACCAACGTCATCCGCGGCCTGGTACTCGAGGCGCATGGCTACAAGGTGCGCGTCACCGAGTTCACCGGGCTCGAACACACCATGAAGAACGAACTGATCCTCGCCGAACGGCATCAGCGTTCCAACGCGCAGGCGCGCGGCGAGCTCAACCGGCTGATCGATCAGATCGGCGTCAAGCCGTCGCTGCTCGACGTGATGGCGGCGTGATGCCGAATATGCTGTGCACTCTGCATTGCGCCCGAACTCGGCTTGCTCCCTCTCCCCTTGGGGGAGAGGGGTGGGGTGAGGGGGCAAGTGAATCTCTTGAGGCAATATCCCCTCACCCGGCTCGCTTGCGCTCGCCGACCTCTCCCCATGGGAGAGGTGAAGAAGGGCGGAGTGAAGATTGATGGCTGAATTTTTCGGCGTCTACGGCACGCCGCCCTCCGATCTCGCGGATGTGCCGCGCGACGCCATCCAGTTCTCGCCGCTGATGCCCGGCGCGGCCGCGCTCGAGCGCCAGAGCGAAGGCTCGCTCGGCGCCATGGTCATGCTCGCGCCGCCCGGCACCATCGAGCGCCGCTATACACTGGCGCTCGCCCTGCGCGCCCTCAAAGAAGGCGCGCCCCTCACCGCACTAGCGCCGAACGATCGCGGCGGCACGCGGCTGCGCAAGGAGCTTGAAGCGTTCGGGCTTAAGGTCAACGAGACTTCGAAGCGCCATCACCGTATCGCCACTACGACGAAGACGACTGGCCTCGACGACATCATCGCCCAGGTCATTGCCGACGGCGGCCCCCGCTTCGACGAAGAGATCGGACTGTGGACCCAGCCCGGTGTCTTCAGTTGGGATAGACTCGACCCTGGCACCCACATGTTGATCGAGCATCTGCCGGCGCTGTCCGGCCGCGGCGCCGATTTCGGCTGCGGCATCGGCATTCTGGCGCGCGCGGTGCTGGCATCCGACGCCGTAACCGAACTGACATTGGTCGATATCGACCGCCGCGCCATCGAATGCGCCGAGCACAATCTCGACACGCCACGCGCCAAATTCCTGTGGCACGACTTGCGCGATCCGCATCCCGATCTCGTCAATCTCGATTTCGTCGTCATGAACGCGCCGTTCCATGACGCCGGCCAGGAGGACAAGGGGCTGGCGCAGGCTTTCGTACGCTGCGCGGCGGAATCGCTGCGTAAGGGCGGCGTCTGCGTCATGGTGGCGAACCGCCACCTGCCCTATGAGGCGGTGCTGAAGCCGCTGTTCAAGGCGGTGACCCCGGTGATCGAGCAAGGCGGCTACAAGATCTACGAGGCTCGCAAATGACGAAGGGGCCCGCAACTTTGCGGCTCGACCGCCTGCTGTCCAATCTCGGCTACGGCTCGCGCCGCGAGGTGCAGGACCTGATCGAGGCCGGCTACGTGGTGCTCGACGGCGAAGCCATCATCGACAGCGACGAGAAAGTCGCGATCACGCCCGACCTGCCCGCGCGCATGACCGTGGAGGGCGAGCCGCTCGATCCGCCGTCCGGCCTGGTGCTGATGCTGAACAAGCCCGTGGGTGTCACCTGCTCACACAAGGAGCAAGGGCCGTTGGTCTACGGCCTGCTGCCCGAGCGCTGGCGAGCACGCAATCCGGCGATCTCGACGGTCGGACGGCTGGACAAGGAGACTTCGGGCCTGCTGCTGCTCACCGACGACGGTGCGTTGCTGCACCGGATCATTTCGCCGAAGGCCAACATCGCCAAGCGCTACGACGTCAAGCTCGACCGGCCGCTGCGCGGCGACGAGGCCGTGGTGTTCGCGGCCGGCACATTGATGCTCGACGGCGAAGAGAAGCCGCTTTTGCCGGCCGTGTTCGAGCCTGTGTCGGACAAGCGCGGCTTGGTCACCATCACCGAAGGTCGCTATCACCAGGTGCGACGCATGTTCGCCGCCATCGGCAACCACGTCGTCGCGCTCAGGCGGGATCGCGTCGGCGCACTCGCTTTGCCCGACGATCTCGCGCCGGGGCAATACCGCGTCCTGAGTGAAGCGGAGTTGTCGTTGGTTTTCTCGTAGTCCGGATGGAGCAAAGCGAAATCCAGGGAAGGATCCATCCCGGCTTCGCATAGCCTGTCATCGGACGGCGCTTCGCGCCGGCCCGTTGCTCAGCCGGGCTACAAGACTACAGTATTTGAATAACCGCGACGATGAGAGCTAGCCCTGCGGCGATTCCTGCTGCCGCGCTGAGCATCTGCCGGCGATGACGTTTCGGCCCATAGACGCCGGCGGCGCGCCGCTCGGCGATCAAGGCCGCATCGTATTCGGCGGAGGACGAATACTGACATGCCCAGGCGCAGCCGGCGTGCCTGGCATGAGCCTCCAGCGATAGAGCCGCCTCGTTGGCCGAGGCAGGCGACAGGATGCGGTTGGGTCGCTGCGACATGGCGTCATGGTAACGCCCGCATGGTTAACGAAATTTTACCCCGATATGAACGTTAGGCCGTCGCGGCCAGAACCGGCTTGGCGCGGCGGCCGGCCCATGTGCCGCTTTTGGCCGTCGCAGGCTTGCCACGGCCCGCCCAGCGGGCGCGCGCCGGTTCGCTGCCCGGCTCCTCGTCTGCGCAGGTATAACGATTGCGGCCGCCATTCTTGGCCTTGTACAGCGCCTCATCGGCGCGCAGCAAAAGAGAATCGATCGTCGCCTCGGGGCTATAGGTGGTGGCTAGCCCGATGCTCACCGTGGCGCCAATAGCAATGTCGTCGATGGTGACGCCCGCGGCCTGGAAATTGAGGCGCAGACGCTCTGCGACGATACAGGCATCCTCCATCGCTTCCGGCACCATGGCGACGAACTCCTCGCCGCCGAGCCGACCGATCACGTCCGTCGTGCGCGTGCTGTCCTGCAGCACCTTGGCAAACACCTTGAGCGCGCTGTCGCCGACGGCGTGTCCGAAGCGGTCATTGATCGACTTGAACTTGTCGAGGTCGAACATCAGCAGCGTGACCGGCTCGCCACGCGACCCCTGGCGGGTATGCATCGCCGTCGCTGCCTCGAAAAAGGCACGGCGATTGAACACCCCGGTGAGATGATCAGTGGTCGCTATCTTGCGATAGAAATGAACGTGGTGATCCTTCACCATCAGCATCACGATAAAGGCGGTGCCGACCGTATAGATCATGGCCTCGACTGCGAACACGGTCTGCCAGCGCGTCGCGAAAACGTCCGGATAGAAGTGGCGCAAGGCCAAAGGCAGCAGGAACATGCCAGCGTGCAGCAGCGGCACCACTACCGCTGCGGTGGGCGAGTAGAGCGAACGGCGGCGCTCGCG
The DNA here is from genome assembly GCA_023432845.1 of Pseudomonadota bacterium. Classification (GTDB taxonomy): domain Bacteria; phylum Pseudomonadota; class Alphaproteobacteria; order Rhizobiales; family Xanthobacteraceae; genus Pseudolabrys. Next base: position 3,744 of record JAEZEY010000281.1, on the reverse strand, counting down.
CCCCAGCTCGAAGGCCATGAAGAAGGTATAGACGGCGACGACCACCACAGCGAGCACAGCGCGCTGCGAACTGCCCTCCTCCATCCCGGGCAAACCGGTCACGACGAGCCACGCGGCGGCTGCCGCGAAGGGGATGATCGGCCACATGCAGCGGCCATAGAACAGCCGCAGGCCGTTCCAGAACATGCCGCAGGCCACGAAGAGCATCGCTTCGGCATAGGCCGCCGGCACTTCGAACAGCTGGTGCGGCGCGCTCCACAGCATGATCGCGGCGCCGCCGATCAGATAGGCCGAGCCCCACCAGGCCAGCGCGCCGATATCCCGCTGCATGATCCAGTTGGCGATGAGAAAGACGCCAAGAAACACCGCCAAGCAGACGGTGGCGAAGATCAAGGTCGGCGCGTCGAGAATGACCGTCTGCTGCATGGTCGCGGCTTTCGTTTGGCTAACTGGTGTTCATATCCTCAGCGTTTACGGACGATAACGTTTGAAATGATGCCAAAGCTTTGAGCGGGCCTCCGGTCTTTGAGGCAACACCGGGTAGAATTCTCGTCAAATAAAACAAAAAACCCGCCGATGGCGGGCTTACGTGCTGTAACACGCAATGCGCCGCCTCAGGCGGTCGCCGGCAACTTGCGCCAGGTACGACGCTCGGCTTCACCGCCCTGGGGGCGACACCTGCGCTCTCCATCGTCGCGGCGCTCGCCACGCGGTTGCGGCCCTTGGCCTTGGCGCGATAGAGCGCGCGGTCGGCAGCAGCCATGAGGGCGGCAAGCGTGATGGACGCCTCGCTTTCCAGCGCCACACCGATGCTAACCGTCGGCAAGACGTCGTCGGCCTGCGCGGTCGCGGCAAAGGCACGGCGCACCTGGTCGGCGATGGCGAGGGCTTCGCCGAGATTCGACACGCGCATGATTGCGACGAACTCCTCGCCGCCGATGCGGCCGAACAGGACATTGGCGCCTAGCGCGCGCATCGCTGTCGCCGCGAAGTTCGTCAGCACCGCGTCGCCGGCGGCGTGACCGAGACGGTCATTGATGGCCTTGAAATGATCGAGATCGAACAGCATCACGGCCAGCGCCCTGCCGTCGCTGCGCCGCTGCGCGGTCATCTGCTCGGCGTCCGTGAGGAAGGCACGGCGATTGGGCACGCCGGTCAGAGGGTCGACCAGCGCCGCCGTCTTGTGCCGCAGCTCGGTGCGCTCCTTGGTCATGTTGAGTAACAAGAACGCGATCACCACCGAAAACAACAGCGTGGCGAAGGCGAGCAATGGAAATAGAACTCTGGCCGTCAACTGATAGGTGCCTGCCGGTTGCGGCATCATGACAGCCAACGGGACCCGTGCCACCATCACGGCGGCATAGGCGAGCAGCGTCACCACCGTCGGCCAGCGCGACAGTAACGGCTCGGCGCGGCCGCGCCAGATCTCGTAGGCGGCTGCGATGGCGAGCAATCCGCCCAATGCTGACACGACCATGGTTCGCGCATTGATATCGGCGCGGATATCTGGAAACGCGCAGGCGGTGAGCCAGATCGCTGGCGCGATCGCAATCATCGCCATGGGCGACCGGCGGCCGTCGAACTGACGCGCACCGAGCCAGACCATCCCGATGCCGGCCAACACCAGCACATTGGCAAACTCAATCGACGTCCAGTCCCGGATCATGCCGCGCACCGCCGCCAGCGCCATGCCGATGGCACACAGCATATAGGCCAAGCCCCACGTCATGAGGGCGCGCACGGCGCGATTCTGCAGCCCGGCGAAGATGAGCAAAGCGCCGAGCAGCGTGGTGACGAACACCATCACCGTTGCCAATGTCGGAATGTCCAACCGCATGAGTCCCACCGTCCGTCCCAAGCGGTCATCTAGGCCTTCGAGTCTTGGCGGTCAGTTATCGGCGCGATTTTTGTGCGCGACAACATTGCCGGCCGGTAAACGCAATTGCGCGAACTCAATGAATCTCGCGCTGCCGCGCCCGCAAAAGAAAAGAGCGCGCCGAAGCGCGCTCTTTGACTTGTTCGACTGCGCTGTTGTTAGCGCTTCGAGAACTGGAACGAACGGCGGGCCTTGGCCTTGCCGTACTTCTTGCGCTCGACCACGCGGCTGTCGCGGGTGAGGAAGCCGCCGCGCTTGAGCACCGAGCGGAGATCCGGTTCGAAGTAAGTTAGCGCCTTGGCGATGCCGTGACGCACGGCGCCGGCCTGGCCCGACAGACCGCCACCGGAAACGGTGCAGATCACGTCGAACTGGGTCGCGCGGTTGGCGGCAACCAGCGGCTGGTTGATCATCATGCGCAACACCGGACGGGCGAAGAACACTTCAATCGTGCGGGTGTTGACGGTGATCTTGCCGGAACCCGGCTTGATCCAGACACGGGCGACGGCGTTCTTGCGCTTCCCGGTGGCATAGGCGCGGCCCTGCTTGTCGACCTTCTTTTCATAACGAGGAGCGTCGGGCGCCGCGGCCTTGAGCTGCGACAGGCCTTCCATTGACTGTACGGTCTCGGCCACGATCAGGCACTCCTCACGTTCTTGCGGTTCATCGCGGCGACATCGACCACTTCGGGCTTCTGCGCTTCATGCGGATGCTCGGCGCCCGGATAGACGCGCAGATTGCCGAACTGCACGCGGCCGAGCGGCCCGCGCGGCAGCATGCGCTGCACGGCCTTCTCGACGATGCGCTCGGGGAACTTGCCGTCCATGATCTGCTTGGCCGAACGTTCCTTGATGCCGCCGATGTAGCCGGTGTGGTGGTGATAGACCTTCTGGTCGCGCTTGCGGCCGGTCAGCACGACCTTGGCGGCGTTGATGATGATGACGTTGTCGCCATCGTCGATATGCGGGGTGTAGCTCGCCTTGTGCTTGCCGCGCAGGCGCATGGCGACGATCGTCGCGAGGCGGCCGACGACGAGCCCGGAGGCGTCGATCAGCAGCCACTTCTTCTCGACGTCGGCGCTTTTGACCGACTGGGTGGTCTTCATGACAAATCCCGAAGAGTGAAAAATCCAAGAGAAAAGGCGCGGAAACGAACCGCGCCAGCGTGCGCAGGTGTGTAGACGAGCGGCCGCGACCCGTCAACGCCATTCGACCAATATTAGTTATTTTATTTCAATGGCTTATAAGAAAGGTATATAAATACCTGCGTCTAATCACTTCTGCACCGGGAGCGAATAGGTCGAGGTGACATGGGCCACCGGCTCGGATTCGCCATCCGAATAGAGGCTCACCTCCCCGACCGCCAGCCGCTTGCCGACCTTCATCAGCCGGGCCTCGGCGATCAGGTCGGCCGCCGCCGGCTTGCGCAGGAAGTTGATGTTGAGGTTGGTCGTCACCGCCAGCGGCTGCGGCCCGACCGCGGAGAACACCGCAACGTACATGGCGAAATCGGCCAGCTCCATCATGGTCGGCCCGGACACAGTGCCGCCGGGGCGGAGGTGATCCTCATGAAACGCCTTGCGGATGCGCACGTCGCCATAGTTGGCCCGCTCGATGGTCAGCCCGCAGCCTGGGTAGAAGGCCTGCGGAAACTCGCTGGATAGCAGCTCTGCCATTTCCTCGATCGTCATCACCGACGCGCGCATTTCCATTTTCCCCTGCCCTTTGGCCTGACGGAGTCTTAAACGGCGCCACCGGGCGGCTCAACCTGTGGGCTCTACGTCATTCCGGGGCGCTCTCTTCACCCTCCCCTGGTGGGGGTGGGTGAAAGAGTGTGCAGCGAACGACTCCATTCTTTCGTCGTCCCCG
>JAEZEY010000079.1 GCA_023432845.1 Pseudomonadota bacterium | reverse complement strand
CCATGTTCTCGAACTTGTCCTCGAGCTCGATCTCCTTGGCGACGGTGACGCCGTCCTTGGTGATGCGCGGGGCGCCGAACGACTTGTCGATCACGACGTTGCGGCCCTTCGGACCGAGCGTGACCTTCACGGCGTTGGCGAGGATATCGACGCCGCGCAGCATGCGGTCGCGCGCGTCGCCGGAGAATTTGACGTCTTTGGCAGCCATGTGAACTCACTCCAATCGATGTTGACGTTGACCCTCATCCTGAGGAGCGTGCGCGGCACGCGTCTCGAAGGATGAGGCCGATGTTTCATTGCCCTCGTCCTTCGAGACGGCGCCTTCGGCGCCTCCTCAGGACGAGGAAGGGCCTCAGCCGACGATGCCCATGATGTCGCTCTCCTTCATGATCAGGAGATCTTCACCGTCGATCTTCACTTCGGTGCCCGACCACTTGCCGAACAGCACGCGGTCGCCGGCCTTGATGTCGAGCGGGATGAGCTTGCCGGTCTCGTCGCGGCCGCCGGGGCCGACGGCGATGACTTCGCCTTCCGACGGCTTTTCTTGAGCCGTGTCGGGAATGATGATGCCGCCCTTGGTCTTCTCGGAGGCGGTGATGCGGCGCACGACGACGCGGTCGTGTAGGGGACGGAACTTGGTTTTGGCCATGGGATTACCTTGGGCTTTCTCGTTGAACTGGATCGCGACGGACGGGACGGGCCAGGCCCGTGCCTTTGCACCGAAAAGAACCGGCGCTGTGACTGAAAATGCAGGGATCATAACCCCTTAGCACTCACTTAAGGAGAGTGCCAATTGCGCCAGCGGAGATATTGCCTTAAAGGTTGGGAGTCAAGCTGCAGGGGTCCGCGAATGTGGCCGCATTCCGGGCACAAGTGGTGGGTACCGGGCGTTAAGGCTTTTGCTTGCACCGCCTGACAATGCCCCGCAATGTCCTACGTCTAACCGTTTCCAGGAGTCCCGATGAGCTTTGCTAGCCGCCAAGGTCTGCCCGGCGCCCGCCTGCGGACCGCCCTGGTTCTCGGTGGTATGGCGCTCGGGATTGCGGGTTGTTCGACGACGCCTTCGGCGCCGCCGGAGCCGCCGCCGCCGCCGGTGGTGCCGACCCTGCCGCCGGCCTTTCCATCCCAGGACATCGTCGGAAGCTGGGGCCTTGCCGCCTATCACCGCGAAGAAGACCGCGTCCGCACCGAGACCAACGCCGCCGGCCAGTGCCGTCAGCCTTATGTGATCACCCTGGGCCCGACCGGCGGCGTCATGATGCATCTGGCCGACCAGTCGACGCCAACCGAGCTGCGCCTCAAGGGTGCGCCGGGCGGCAAGACCTATATCGGCCCGGCTGACGAGCCGCCGGCCAGCCAGCAGGACCGCGAGGTGGTGCAGTTCGACGGCCGCGTCCTCATCCTGCGCTGGATGGACCCGGAAGTGCAGGGCCGGTACGGCAACATGATCTATGTGCGTTGTGCGCCGGAAGGCGCCAAGAAGAAGCCGGCCGCCAAACCACGCAAGCCCGCGGCAAAGCCGGCGCCGAAGCCGGCGGCAAGGTAAGGTTCAGACACCTCATCCTGAGGCCGCGCGAAAGCGCGGCGTCTCGAAGGATGAGGGCCCGAGAGTCATGGGCCTCATGGTTCGAGACGCGCCCCATAGCGCGTCGAAGATGCGCGTGAACGTGCTGGTGGCGCTCCTCATCCTGAGGAGTAGGCTCTGGGTCGCATGAGTCTTTCCGCGAAGTTCCTGACAGGCCCCTGGCGCGCGGTGCCGGTGCTTGGCGTCACGCAGATCCTGGCCTGGGGCGGCATCTACTACACGCCGGTTCTGATCGTGCCGATGATCGCGCGCGAGCACGGCTGGTCGATGTCGTTCGCCATGGGCGGCTTCTCCTTCGCGCTGCTCGCCGCCGGATTGTCGGCGCCCTATATCGGCCGCGCCATCGATCGCTTCGGCGGCCATGTGGTGATGACGGCCGGTTCGCTGCTCGGCGCGCTGGGTCTCGTTCTAATTACCCTCGCCGAACATCGCGTCGCCTATGTCGCGGTGTGGATCCTGCTCGGTGTGGCATTGTCGGCAAGCCTCTATGATGCCGCCTTCTCGTCGCTCGGCCGCATCTTCGGAGCCGCGGCACGGCGGCCCATCACGGCGCTGACTCTGGCCGGCGGCTTTGCCTCGACGGTCGGCTGGCCGGCGACGCATTACCTGACCGAACTGGTCGGCTGGCGCGGCACCTATGTCATCTATGCCGCGCTGCTCGTCGTCATTGCCGCGCCGCTGCATGCCTTCCTGTTGCCGCGCCACCGCTTCGCGGTGGAGGCGCCACCGGCCGACGGAATCAAGGCGCCCGACAAAGTGCTGCCGGCGCGCGGCTGGCCGTTCATTCTCGTCGCCGGCGGTTTTGCCATTTACGCCTTCGTGCCGTCGGGCCTCGCCGCGCATCTGCTGGCGATCTTCACGCGCTCGGGTATCGACAATGACACGGTGGTGTGGATCGGGGCGCTGTTCGGCCCGGCGCAGGTCGGTGCGCGTGTCATCGAATTCGCCTTCGGTCGCAACCTTCACCCGCTATGGATCGCGCGCATCGCGTTGACGACCTTGTTCGCCGGCTTCGTCATGATCGCGGTCTTCGGCTTTTCGGTGCCGGCCGCGGCGGCCTTCGCCATCATCTTCGGTGGCTCGAATGGCCTCATCACCATCGCCCGCGGCGCGGTGCCGCTCGCGCTGTTCGGCGCGTCCGGGTATGGCCGGCTGATGGGCCGGCTCGCCTTTCCGTTCCTGCTCGTGCAGTCGGCGGCGCCGCTGGTCATGGCCGCGGTGATCGACGGCGCCTCCGACAAGGCGGCGCTGGCGCTGGCCTGCGGCTTCGGCACGGTGGCGCTTGCTTGTTTTTACGTGATCAGGCGGCCGGCCTGACAAACGCAGCGGTCAGGCGAACATCCGGTCGATGTCGTTCTGCGTGGCGTGGCCGGCATCGCCCTGCAACTTCGGGCCGTTGAGAAGATTGCTGCCTTTTCCCGACGCATCCGGCGGCTCGGTGGCGGCATGCATGCCGTTGCAGCGCGCGAGAATGACTTCGAGTTGGCTTTCCACGGACGCCAGCATTCCGATCACCTTGCCGATATGCTGCCCGGCAATGTCCTGGAAATTGCAGGCCTCGTAGATCCGCACGATCTGCTCTTGGATATCCTGGGCGAGGCCGCGCTTGAATTCGTCGGTGAGGCTGGCGGCGAGCGTTCGGGCACTGTCGTCGGCGGCTTCGGCGGTGCCGAGGATGTCGTCCGTGGCGTCGCGCATCGCGGCGACGGCGGCGCTCAATTCCTCGCCGGCGCGAACCAGGCGCCGTTCCTTGTCGTCGCCGATCAGCGCGGCCAACTCGTGCTTGTTGCGTGCGACCTGCTCGTGGACGAAGGCAAGCTCGGCCTTGAGCCCGATCAGCGCCTCGACATTGTCGGCTGCCGAGGGGGCCGCCGGGTGAGGCGACGACGCGCGCATGGCCGGGCCGGCGCCCGGCTGCCGCCGCGGCGCAAGCATCGCCTCGATCCTGAACACCCTGCGCTGCACGGTTCTCGCCCCGTCTGTCGGGTTCAGGCTTTACCGCATGGTGAATTAACGCCGCGTTGCAACGTGACAACAAGAGCAAACCGCAGTGGAGTCCGGAAACCTGCGGTTAACCAAGACTGTCCGCATTTTACTCAAAATAAACGCTGGCGCGACGAAGTCGCCTTGCGACAGCGCCGCGCATGGTCCGATTTACCAATCAATGCTTGATTGTGAGTGTGAGCGGACGACGCTTGTCTTGTTGTGTGAGTTGCGTAATGCGTCAGCGTTCAATGATCTTCGTCGCGGCAGCGCTGGTCTGTGCCGGACCGGCTCATGCGCAATACTACGCGCAGCCGCAGCAGTATTATTACGCGCCGCCCGTGCAAGGCCGCGCCGCGCCGCGTGCGCAGATGCAGGCCGCGACGCCGCCGATGGTGGTGGTGGCCCAGCCGCAGCGCATGGAGCGCGATCTCGGCGGCGGCTTCATCGAGGCGATCTTCGGCGGCGGTGGCGGCAGCGACCGCATGCGCGGCTATGCGCCTTTGCCGCACGAGCAGCAGCGTTATCAGCAGCAATACGCGGCGCCGCCGCAAGGCTATTACGGCCCGCCCGGGCCGGTGCAGCAGGTCTATGCCAGCACCGGGCCGATCGTCGGCGATCCGTTGCCGCAGCGCGACTATCCGGTCGATCCGATCTACGAGAAGCAGGAAGTCGTCTACACCGGCACCGAAGAGCCGGGCACGATCGTCATCGATACGCCGAACAAGTTTCTCTATCTGGTGCAGCCGGGCGGCCGCGCGCTGCGCTATGGCATCGGTGTCGGCCGGCCGGGCTTTACCTGGGCCGGCACACATCTGGTCTCGGCGAAGAAGGAGTGGCCGGATTGGACGCCGCCGAAGGAAATGCTGGAGCGTCAGCCTTATCTGCCGCGGCACATGGAAGGCGGGCCGAACAACCCGCTCGGCGCCCGCGCGCTCTATCTCGGCTCGACGCTGTATCGCATCCACGGCTCGAACGAACCGTGGACCATCGGGCAGAACGTGTCGTCGGGCTGCATCCGCATGCGCAACGCAGACGTCATTGACCTGTATGGGCGCGTCAAGGTCGGCGCCAAGGTCAAGGTGCTGTAAGGCGGCCTAGAGGTCGCCGAAGTCGCCGCCGAAATCACCGCCGAAATCACCACCCATGTCGCCATTGTCGGCGGTGTCGTACTGATCGGCGTCGTCGAACAAGCCGGCACGCTGATCGCCGCCGACATCGTTGACGCCAGCCTCGCGCGACAGGTCGCTGCCGGCGGCATTGTCCTTACCGCCCCACGGATTGCTTGAGCCTTGATCACGCGGCACGTCGGCCATTGTACTGGCACTGGCGCTGCCACTGTTGTGGCCGCCGAACAGGCCGCCCAGCGCATTGAACAGCAGCGAGCCGCCGATGACACCGGCTGCGGTTGCCGCCGCGGTGCCGAGGAAGGATGGGCCGCCGCCTTGTGCTTGCGGCGGTGCGTTGAACGGCGAGGTCGGCTGCTGCACTTGCGCCAAGGCGCCGCCCGTGTTCCAGCGTGAATCCGGCGTGCCGGCGCGCACGCTCGGCACCGAGCCGCGGCCGCCGCCAAGCGCGGTGCGCATCGAATCGAGAAAGCCTCCGCCGGCCGGCGCTTCGGCTTCGCCGCTCAGATCGCGGATGCGCGCTTCGGCCTGCTTCAGGGCCTCGTCCTGTACCAGCACGGTTTGAACCAGCGCATAGAGGGCATGTGGCGCGCGTTGCGACGCTTCGGCGATGGCGCGCTCGGCGCCGGCGTCACGCGGCGTCGCCTCGACCTTGGCGAGCCGGTCGAACAGGTCGTCGATCAACTGGCGTTCCTGCGGCGTCATGGACATCCTCCCAAAGCGCGCAAATCCGCACGCCTTCAGAATCTAGGAAGCGCCGCCGCCAGTACCAGAGGGCTGCTCCAGTTCAACGTGATGGGCGGCGAGCACGGCCGGAAAAGCATCCGAATTGAAAAAGGCGAATTCGTGCTCGCGCAGGGTCGTCAGGCTGTCGAGCGAGCGCAGCTCGGCATCGACGAAGCCCGGATGACACATGATCAGGCCGCCATCCGGCAGGCCCTTGAGGAAACGGGGGAATATCTTGCGGAAATCGGCCTTCGGATTGAACGAATAGGCGCCGGCGAAGGCCGGGTTGGTGGCAACGCCGAGGCGGGCTGCCTTGGTGCGGAAGCCGACATTGAGGATGTCGATCACCAGCGCCTTGGGCTCGTGCAGCGGACGGGCGCTGCGCGGCCGTCCGCACTGGCGCACCCAGGCGCCGGGCACGGCTTCGGCGGCGACTTTCAGGAACGCATCGCGCACCTGCGGCAGCAACTGCACGTGCTGGTGGCCGTCGAGATAGTCGGGCAGGCGGCCGAATAGGCCGACGAAGGCCTCGACCTGGGTCGCGATCTCGATGGTCAGCATCTCGACATTGAGCCGCCGCATCATGGCGAGCCGCATCAGCTCGACCTGCGGCAGGAACGCGCGCTCGCGCAGCGGCGCAAAGTCGGCGCTCAACGGCTTGAACGGAGCGGTGAGCGTGACGTGCAGGCCGATCGCCGCCTGTCCGTCGATATTCGAGTCAACCAGCGCGTCCGCATCGGCGCGGTCGAGATGACCCGCCGCCGTCATCACCGAGGTGGCGTTGAGCCGTCGCCGCGCGATCAGTTGCCGGATGGCGTCATTGACGCCGGGCGCCATGCCGTAATCGTCGGCGCACAGCCAGATGCGGCGGGTCTTGACGGACAAGGCCTACTCCGCATCCGCGACGGCGGCGCGCGGCACGTCTGCCTTGGTTTCCTTCAGGCTGTGCTCGGCAACGACGTAGACCGGACGGCCTTTAGCCTCCGAAAGCAGCTTGCCGATGTATTCGCCGAGCACGCCGATCATCAAAAGCTGCACGGCGCCGATGAACATGATGCTCACCACCAGCGACGGATAGCCCGGCACGTCCTTACCGAACAGCAAGGTCTGGAACAGGATCCAGAGGCCGAACAGCAGCGCTGAGGCGGCGAGCAGCACGCCGAGCAAACTGGCGACGCGCAGCGGCGCCACCGAGAACGACGTCAGCCCTTCAATCGACAGCCCGACCAGCGACCAGACGTTCCAACTGGTGACGCCATGCTCGCGTTCGGCCGGCTCGTAATCGACGCGCACCTGGCGGAAGCCGATCCAGCTTGAGAGGCCCTTGAAGAAGCGGTTGCGCTCGGGGAGCTGGCGCAGCGCATCGGCGGCGCGCGGTGACAACAGGCGGAAGTCGCCGGCGTCTTCCGGAATCTTCAGGCGCGCGCGCCAGTTCAGCAACCAGTAGAATCCGGCGACGCCCTGACGGCGCAGGAATGGCTCGTTCTCGCGATGCGCCTTGGCGGTATAGACGACGTCGTAACCGTCATCGAGCCAGCGCGACACCAGGGTGCCGATCAGGCTCGGCGGATGCTGGCCGTCGCCGTCCACGAACAGCACGGCGCCGTGCCGGCAGTGGTCGAGGCCGGCGAGCAGGGCAGCTTCCTTGCCGAAATTGCGCGACAGCGAGATGGCCTGCACGTCGAGCGACACAGCCGGCAGCGCCAGCGCCACGCGGAAAGAGTCGTCGCGGCTGCCGTCGTCGACATAGACCACCTCGACCGCGAGGCCGTATTTGCCGGTCAACGAGCGCGCGACATCGGCGATGCGCTCGTGCAGGGCCGGAAGGCCCTTGGCTTCGTTATAGATCGGGACGACGATCGACAGCCCGATCGGCGCGCGGCGCGCGGCAGGGACCTTGGCGGCCCGGCCGGCCGGTTTCCGGGGTTTTGCCGGCGTTTTGGACACTTAGAGCCTCCACTTGAGCCCGCGATCTATAGCGTATGGCCGCGGCCTTGTCGCCATGCCGCCGGTGGCCGCGAATGCGAGAAACCGGCTATTCGAGCAAGACCTTGGCGAGCGGGGATGGTAGGAAACCCGCATGATCGACACGCTGCATAACCTCGTCCACCGGCTCAAGGTGGCCTGGGCCGAACGGGCCATTGCTCTGAAGGCGCTCAGCTTCGCCCTGATCGGCGTCGTCAACACGGCGATCGACTTTTCCATCTTCTGGACCGCGAACCAGTTGCTCGGCTGGCGGCTGGTGCCGGCTAATGTCATCGCCTGGGTGACCGCTGTGTCGTTCTCCTATGCGATGAATTCGTTCATCACCTTCGGCCCGGAGTCGGGCCGGGTGTTGCGCTGGCGCGACTACGCGACCTTCGTCGCCTCCGGCGTCGCCGGCATGGTCGCCTCAACGGCGACGTTGGTGCTGCTCTCTTATGTGATGCCGGTCATCGCCGCCAAGCTCATCTCGATTCTGGTCAGTTTCGTGGTCAACTTTTCGCTGTCGCACTTTGTGGTGTTCAGGAAGCGCGAGCAGCCAGGCCCGTAATCCGGGTCGCCTGGGTCGCCCGCGGGGAAATTGCGTCAGTTCAAAGCCAGGGGAGTCCTGCCATGACCGCGCCGCGCGCCTCAAAGACCCAGATCGGCAATCACCGGCTCAAGCCCGAGACCCTGATGCTCGGCTATGGCTACGACCCGATGTTGTCGGAAGGTGCGGTGAAGCCGCCGGTATTCCTGACCTCGACCTTCGTCTTCGGCTCGGCGGAGGAAGGCCGCGATTTCTTCGACTATGTGTCGGGGCGCAAGACGCCGCCGGCTGGCACTGGCGCCGGGCTGGTTTATTCGCGGTTCAATCATCCCAACAGCGAGATCGTCGAGGATCGCCTCGCCGTCTATGAGGGCGCCGAATCCGCCATCCTGTTCTCGTCCGGCATGTCGGCAATCTCGACCTCGCTGATGGCTTATGCACGGCCCGGAGACGTCATCGTGCATTCGCAGCCGCTTTATGGCGGCACCGAGACGCTGCTGAGCAAGACCTTCGCGCAGTTCGGCATCAAGGCGGTGCCGTTCGACGATGGCGTCAGCGAAGCCGCCATTCGTGCGGCGCTGACGCAGGCGCAGAAGCTCGGCCGCGTCGCGGTGATGCTGATCGAGACGCCGTCGAATCCGACCAACACTTTGATCGATGTCGCTTTGGTGCGCCGTCTCGCCGACGAGGCCGGCGCGCTGCAGGGTCACCGCCCGATCGTCGCCTGCGACAACACACTGCTCGGACCGGTGTTTCAGCGCCCGCTGGATTTCGGCGCCGATCTGTCAATCTACTCGCTGACCAAATATGTCGGCGGCCACTCCGACCTGATCGCCGGCGCCGCGCTCGGCAGCCAGGAAGTCATCGGTCCGGTCAAGGCGCTGCGCAGCGCCATCGGCACGCAGCTCGATCCGCATTCATGCTGGATGCTCGGCCGTTCGCTGGAGACATTGTCGCTGAGGATGGAGAGGGCCAACGCCAACGCGAAGATCGTCGCCGAATTTCTGCGCGATCACCCGCGCGTCGCCAAGGTGCACTACCTGCCGTTCCTCGGCGACGGGCCGGCGCGCGCCGCCTACGAACGGCAATGCACCGGCGCCGGCTCGACCTTCTCCTTCGACATCAAGGGCGGGCAGGCCGAAGCCTTCGCCTTCCTCAATGCGCTGCAGGTGTTCAAGCTCGCCGTCAGCCTTGGCGGCACCGAGTCGCTCGCTTCTCATCCCGCGGCGATGACGCATTCGGGCGTGCCGGCTGATGTGCGCGCCCGCATCGGCGTGCTCGACACCACGATCCGCCTGTCGGTCGGCATCGAGCACCCGGACGATCTCGTCGCCGATATCGCGCAGGCGCTGGCGAGATAATTAAAGCGCCGCTTCCAGCTTGGCGTACAGCGGGTTGTCTTTCGAGAACACGTAGTCGAGGTCGGCGACCGCGACCGCCTCGGCGCCGCGCTCGCGCAGGAACGACGTCAGTGCATAGACCTGACCGGGCGGGCAGTGCAGCGTCAGCATGCCCGACGAGGTCGGGCCGCCGAACGGCGTCTGTACGCCGAATTTCGCCTTGGCATCTTCGACGAGTCTGTCGTCGCAGGCGGCAAAGCGCGAGCGTACCTCGCGATAGGCGCGGGCGCGCGCCTGCGCCGCGATGCGGTCGAGGATGACGCGCGCGGTCTCGCGCGTGCCGCTATCCCAGTCGGCGGTGCGCGCGGCGACGAGATTGGCCTGCGAACGCAGCATGACGCCGTCATCGACGATCTTCAGCGCATTGGCGGCGAGCGTCGTGCCGGTCGTAGTGATGTCGACGATCAGCTCGGCGGTGCCGGCGGCCGGCGCGCCTTCGGTCGCGCCCGCGCTTTCGACGATGCGATAGTCGATGATGCCGTGCGCCGAGAAGAACTCGCGCGTCAGGTTGATGTATTTGGTGGCGACCCGCATCTTGCGGCCGTGATGCTGGCGGAAGCCGGTGGCGACATCGTCAATGTCGGCCATGGTGCGCACATCGATCCACGCCTGCGGCACCGCGACCACGACATTGGCGAAACCGAAGCCGAGCGGCTCGAGGAGCACGACCTTGTCGTCCGCGTCGGCGATCTGCTCGCGGATCAGATCCTCGCCGGTCACGCCCATATGGACGGTGCCGGCGGCGAGCTGCGCGGTGATTTCGCTCGCCGACAGATAGGCGACCTCGACGCCGTCGAGCCCGGCGACTTCGCCGCGATAATCGCGGGCGCCGCGCGGCTTGACGAGCTGCAGCCCGGAGCGCGCGAAAAAGCTTTCGGCGTTTTCCTGCAGCCGGCCCTTGGCGGGCACGGCGAGAACCAGCGGCGCGCTCATGCTGCGCCTCCATAGACGGCGAGGCGTTCGATCCAGACCGCAAAGCCGATCGCCGGGATCGGTTCGGCGGCGCCGAGCCGCGTCAGCAGGCCGTCATAGCGCCCGCCCGACACCAGCGGATCGCCGGTGCGCGAGGGGTCGGTAATCTCGAAGACGAAGCCGGTGTAGTAGTCGAAGCCGCGGCCGAAGGCGGTGGAGAAATGCACGCGCTTGAGATCGATATCGCGCGCGGCAAGGAAACCGTTGCGGCTTTCCATGAGATCGAGCGCGGATGACATCTCGCCAACGAGATTGGCATCGGCCGCCAGAGCCCGGAGCTCGGCCGTCGCCTCGTCGGGATCGCCGGCGATGGCCAGGAAGCGTTCGATCAGGCCACGCACGTCGCCCGGCAGCTTGGTCGAGGCGCCCAGCGCCGATTGCTCGAGGAAACGGTCCGCGATCTCGGCGACCGAGCGGCCGCCCACCGCGCTTATGCCGGCGATCGAGAGCAAATCGGTGACCAGCGCGTGCGCGCCTTTCGGGTCGGAGCCGGCGAGCGCGGCGAGCACGCCCTGATATTCCGGGCGGCCGTTATTGCCGCCGAGGACCAGCCGGTCGAGGTCCTGCGCCAGGTTGGCCTTGCGGTTGAAATCCTTGATCAGGCGGCGCTTCCAGGCCGGGGCGAGATCGAGCGCGGCGATCAGCGCCGCGAACAGCGCGACGTCGCCGGTTTTCATGTCGGGCGCGGTCAGGCCGTAGCTCGCGGTTGTCTCGAGCCCCAGTGCGAGCATTTCCGCATCGGAGGCCGCCGTGTCGGTACGGCCGAAACTCTCGACACCGCCTTGCAGGAATTCGGCGCTTTCGCCGGCGCGGTGCCGGAAGACCGGGCCGAGGTAGCAGTAGCTCGCCGGCCTCCCGGCGAGCGGGGAGGCAAGGTAGTCGCGCGAGACCGGGATGGTCAGATCGGGCCGCAGGCAGAGTTCGGCGCCACCGGGCGCGGTGGTGAGGAACATGCGGCGGCGGATATCCTCGCCCGACAGGTCGAGAAACGGTTCGGCCGGCTGCAGGATTGGCGGCGACACACGCTCATAGCCGGCGCGCTCATAGGACGCGAGCAGCGTTTCCGCTCTTGGGTCCGATGCGGCGCCCGTGCCGCTTGTTGGCCAATTCCCGTTCATCTCGTCCGGCGTCCCAATCGTCGTGCGGCGCTTTAGCACGTCGGGTTTAAGGTTTCGACGAATGCCTGACCGCGACACCGCAGCTCGCGCTTAAATAACTGGCGTCGTTAACGAAATTCGTCCCGCCAAGCCGATCCGTTTTGGTGCGATGCAGCACGAGTGGGCGGACAAGTACCTGACAAGTAAGGAATTTTCAACACAACGGCGGTTCACTGGTCCAAGGAGGCTGGCTCGATGGCCCAACCCGTAACCCGGCAGGTCGTGGACGCTTTCTACGACGCCTACATGATCGGTGACCGCGACAAGCTCGCGGCCATGCTCCACGACGATGTCGAATGGAGCATCAGCGGCCCTATTGCCGTGCTGCGGTATTGTGGCGAACGCCATGGCAAGGCGCAGGTCCTTGAAATGGCGTGCAACATCCTGCCGAGCGTTCTCGCCGACCTGAAGGTACGCCATGAATCCGTGGTCATCGACGGAAACAATGTCGCCACTCTTAACCGCCTAACAGCGCGACGCCGCAGCGACGGCCGCCAGATCGGCTACCGGTTCGCCCACTTCATCCGCTTCCAGGACGGCAAGGTGATCGAAACGCTGTCGATCATCGACACCTTCGACGCCGCCGAACAGATGCTCGGCCATTCGCTCGCCCTGCATGACGACCTCCCTGAGCAAGCCAGAAACCTGGTGCTGCTATGAGCCAGGCGCTGCGAACCCAGCCCCTCGCTGAGGACGTTGCTGAGAATGTCGTCGATCCGTCGGTGGTCGAGGCCTATTTCAAGGCCTTCGCCTCGCGCGATGCCGCGGCCTTCGGCACCTATCTGCATGACAACGTAGTCTGGACCATCAACGGCCCGATCGATGTGATCCCGTATTGCGGCATCCATCGCGGCAAGGCGGCCGTCATCGACGTCATGGCGCGGCGGGCGCGAAATGTGCTGAACAACGTCAAAGTGGTGCGTGAGAAACTCCTGGTCGACGGCAACCGCGGCGCGGCGCAGACCCGGCTGACGGGGCGGCTTGTGGCCGACGGCCGTACGGTAAGCTACCGGGTGGCCAACTTCTTCCGGTTCCAGGACGGCAAGGTGATCGAGAACGTATCGGTTTTGGACAGTTACGACGCCGCCGAACAAGTGCTCGGTCACGTCATCGAAGTCGGCGACGCGCCGCCGCTCGCCGACGACAACATCGTCATCGTCTAGCAGCCGAAAAACCTAAAGCTCGGGTGCGATCGTGCTCTGCGCCGCGTCGGGCCGGCTGTCGCGGGCCTTATCGGCATCGGGCGCCGGTGCAACCGGTGGACTGCTGACCGCGCGCGGTTTCGGCGCGGAGCCGGTCTGCCTCTGCATTGTCATCGGAATTGGGTAAGGCCAACGATCATCCATCGGACCGTCTCCCCGGTACGCTTGTTGTCGGTTTGGCGGCACAATGCGCCAGAACCGTTTTCGTTCCGGGGGAGGCTAGCGGCTGCGACTTTACGGCCGATGACCGGCGGGTGACGCCGCGGTGAAAGCGCCTAGGCGCGACCGTGACGCGCCAGCACCTTGCGCACGGCATCGACAAGGTCAGCTTCGTTGACCGTTTCCTGCGCCGCCGCTTGCTTCTTGAGATAGTCCTCGCGATCCGCTTCCGACGACGCGGCGGTTTCGGCCCCGGCGATCAGGTCACGGATGATGACCTGTTTGGCGTCGCGCTCGTTCGAGCCTTGAATGACGGCGCAGGGGCTGTGCCGCTTGTCGGCATACTTCAACTGCTGGCCGACATTGTTCTTCGGATTGCCGAGATAGAGTTCGGCGCGGATGCCGGCATTGCGCAGTTCGGTCACCATGCGCTGATAGGCCGGCACATTGTCGCGATCCATGATGGTGACGACGACCGGGCCGGGCTCGGGCTTCGACGAAAGCGTGCCGAGCGCGGTGAGCGCCGCCTGCAGGCGCGATACGCCGATGGAGAATCCGGTTGCCGGCACCGGCTGGCCCATGAAGCGCGAGACGAGGCCATCGTAACGGCCGCCACCGCCGACCGAGCCGAAGCGCACCGGGCGGCCTTTCTCATCCATCACCTCGAAGGTGAGTTCAACTTCGTAGACCGGGCCGGTGTAATATTCGAGACCACGGACGACGGACGGATCGATACGGACGCGGCCATCGTCATAACCGGCGGCGGCTACCAGATCGGCAATGGCGCGCAGCTCGGCGACGCCATCGACGCCGGCATTCGAGCCAGACACCAAAGCCTCCTGACGGTCGAGCATTTCGGAAACGTTGTAAGTGCTGACACGCAGGAAGCCGAGTACGGCGTCGCAGGCCGTTTCATCAAGACCGGCGCCCTTGGTGAAATCGCCGCTCTCGTCCTTGCGACCGGGACCGAGCAATTCGCGTACGGCATCGAAACCGAGCCGGTCCAGCTTGTCGATCGCGCGCAGCACGGTGAGGCGGCGTCCGGCATTGGCGTCGCCGCCAAGCTCGATCGCTTCGAGAATGCCGTCGAGCACCTTGCGGTTGCTCACCTTCACCACATAGTCGCCGCGCTTGATGCCGAGCGCTTCCATGGTGTCGGCGGCGAGCATGCACATCTCGGCATCCGCGGCCATGCTGGGCGAGCCGACGGTATCGGCATCGAACTGCATGAACTGGCGGAAGCGGCCGGGGCCGGGCTTCTCGTTGCGATAGACATAGCCCTGGCGATAGCTGCGATAGGGCAGCGCAAGGTGCTGATAATTCTCGGCGACGTAGCGCGCGAGCGGCGCGGTGAGGTCGTAGCGCAGCGAGATCCACTGCTCGTCGTCGTCCTGAAACGAGAACACGCCTTCGTTCGGCCGGTCCTGGTCGGGCAGGAATTTGCCGAGCGCGTCGGTGTATTCGAAGGTCGGCGTTTCGACCGGGTCGAAGCCATAGCGCTCGAAAGTCTGGCGGATGGTCTCGACCATGGCCCGCGTCGCGGCGATCTCGGCCGGGCCGCGGTCGGCCAGGCCCCGCGGCATGCGCGCCTTGAGTTTCTGCGGCTTTTTACCGGATTTCGGATCAGCCATCGTCACTTCGAATATCTGGTGGTGAATTTGCGCGGTGGTAGCAGCCGTTTCCCGCTTTGTCATTAGACGGAAAAGCGGATATCTCAGAAGCCTAACCGATCAGCCGCCTCCCGGCGGCAGGAAAGCGAGTGTCCCATGGCCCTGGCCCCCAAAATCGCATCGACCTCCGTCCCCAACGACCTTGCGCCGTTCTGGATGCCCTTTACGTCCAACCGCTCCTTCAAGGCGCGGCCGCGCATGGTCGCGAGCGCCAAGGACATGCATTACTTCACGCCGGAGGGCCGCCGGATCATCGACGCCTCGGCCGGCCTGTGGTGCACGAACGCCGGCCATAACCGCGATTCCATCGTCGCCGCGATCCAGAAGCAGGCGGCCGAACTCGACTTCTCGCCGACCTTCCAGTTCGGCCATCCCAAGGCGTTCGAGCTGGCGAGCCGGATCGCGGCCCTGGCGCCGGGCGATCTCGACCACGTCTTCTTTTGCAACTCGGGCTCGGAAGCCGACGACACTGCGATGAAGATCGCGCTGGCCTATCACCGTGCCAGGGGTGAGGCGACGCGCGTGCGCTTCATCGGCCGCGAGCGCGGCTATCACGGCGTCGGCTTCGGCGGCACCTCGATCGGCGGCATGGTCGCCAACCGCAAGCAGTTTGGCACATTGCTGGCCGGCGTCGATCACCTGCAATCGACCTATAACCGCGCCGAGCAGGCCTTCTCGGTTGGCGAGCCCGACTGGGGCGAACATCTTGCCGACGAGCTCGACCGTCTGGTGGCGCTGCACGACGCCTCGACCATCGCCGCCGTCTTCGTCGAGCCGGTGTCCGGTTCGACCGCGGTGCTGCCGCCGCCGAAGGGCTATCTCAAGCGCCTGCGTCAGATCTGCGACAAGCACGGCATCCTGCTGGTGTTCGACGAAGTCATCACCGGCTATGGCCGTCTTGGCCATGCCTTCGCCGCCGAGCGCTACGGCGTCACGCCGGACATGATCTGCTTCGCCAAGGGCATTACGTCAGGCTCGGTGCCGATGGGCGGCGTCATCGCGCGCAAGGGCATTCACGATGCCTTCATGACAGGACCAGACCACGTCATCGAACTGTTCCACGGCTACACCTATTCGGCGCATCCCTTGGCCTGCGCCGCCGGTCTCGCCACGCTCGATCTCTATCGCGATGAAAAGCTGTTCGAGCGGGCGAAGAAGCTCGAGCCCGTCTGGGCGCAGGCCGTCATGAGCCTCAAGGGCCTGCCGGGCGTGCTCGACATCCGCGTCGTCGGTCTGATGGCGGGCATCGATCTGGCGAGCAAACCAGACGCCGTCGGCAAGCGCGGTTATGAGGCGCTGGAAAACGGCTTCCACGAGCACGGCATCATGTTCCGCACCTCGGGCGACTCGCTCGCGATGTCGCCGCCGCTGATCGTGACCGAGGACCAGATCGACGAGATCATCTCCAAGGTCGCGGCGGTCATCAAGCAGGGGGCGTAGGCTTGTAGCCCGCATGAAGCGAAGCGGAATGCGGGGACGCCGTTCCCGGATTTCGCTGCGCTCATCCGGGCTACAAGAATGTAACGTTTTGTGCCCCTTGCGGTACGTCAATTGCATCGGTCGGCGCCGCCGTTAGACTTGCCCCATGCAAAAACGGCGGATCGTCCTTCTCGCCCTCCTGGTCGTAGCGGTCGCCGGCGGGGCGATCGCGTGGCGCATCAGCCAGTGGCCGCATGTCGCGGCCGTCGCTGCCGCGCGCGGTACGGCGGTCGAAATTGTCTACGCCACCGGTGGCGTCGAGCCGGTGCGCTGGGCCAAAGTGGCCAGCGTCATCCGCGACCGCATCGTCGAGATTTGCGACTGCGAGGGCAAGACCGTCGCCAAGGGTGACGTGCTCGCCCGCCTCGACGATCGCGAGGTGCAGGCGCAGATGAAAGAACTGCGCGCCCGCGAGAACTTCCTCAAGAACGAGATGAACCGCGTCAGCGAGCTGATCACGCGCGGCGCGGCGACAACGCAGGCCTATGAACGCGCGGCGATGGACCTGCAGCAGGTGCAGGGCCTGATGGCGGTGCAA